>CATKHE010000205.1 GCA_949747935.1 uncultured Eubacteriales bacterium | reverse complement strand
GTCTATCAGATTTTGGACGCTCCGGAATTTTATCCCTCCTTTGGTCTGGTGGACGGGGAGATGGTGTCGGAGATGGTACGCAATCCTGACTATCTCCACCCGGAGGAGCGGTGGCCCTATGAGCTGCTGCTGGACCTGGACCCAGTAGGCCAAGCTGTCCAATATACCGACGGCACCGTCACCCGCCCGCTGCAAATGGCCCTGTGCTCGGTGGGAGTATTCGCCGCCGCCACCGCCGCCGGGGCGGCGCTGTTCCGGCGAAAAGACCTGAAATGAGGTGACACCATGCTCCCCTGGCTGATCTGCGGCGCTTTGGCGCTGGCTGTGCTGGTCCTGCTGGTCAGGCTCTTTCTGCTCCGCCGGAGCCTGGACGAGATCGTCCAGCAGCTGGAGGAGCGCCTTGGCCAGGACACCAACAACCCCATCTTTCTCTCCACCCGGGACGCCCACGTCCGGAAGCTGGCCTCTGAGCTGAACGTCCAACTGAAGGAGCTGCGCCGCCAGCGGCAGGGATTCCAGCAGGGGGACACCGAGTTGAAAAACGCGGTCACCAACATTGCCCACGACCTGCGCACCCCTCTTACCGCCATTCAAGGCTATCTGGACCTGTTGGAGCGGGAGGAGACGTCTGAACGCACCCGGCGGTATCTGGACCGGATCTCAGACCGGGCAGCCGCCATGACCCGGCTGACCGAGGAGCTCTTTCGCTACTCCCTGGCCGCGGACCTGCCCGAGCTGGCCCGGGAACCGGTGGACCTGCGCCGCTGTCTAGAGGAGAGCCTGGTCTCCTTCTACGCCAGCCTGAACCAGCGGGGGATCACGCCGGACATCTCCCTGCCTGGCGGCCCGGTGGTCCGCTCCCTGGACCCCTCCGCCGTGAGCCGGATCTTTGCCAACATCATCAGCAACGCCCTGAAATACAGTGGCGGCGACTTCGCCGTCTCCCTGGACGAGGCCGGGACGGTCACCTTCTCCAACACCGCCAGCTCCCTGGACCCGGTGACCACCGCCCGGCTCTTCGACCGGTTTTACACCGTGGAGACCGGCCAGGGCTCCACCGGTCTGGGGCTGTCCATCGCCAAGCTGCTCACCCAGCGCATGGGCGGCTCCATCCGGGCCAGCTATCAGGAGGGCCGGCTGATCCTCTCCGTCTCCTTCTCCCACGACCGCATTGCCAAAGCGGACAATGTCTGATATAATCAAGGGACTAAACCAGACAGACGGAGGAGAGTTATGGAAACTATTTTAATTTTGGATTTTGGAGGACAGTACAACCAGCTGATCGCCCGCCGGGTGCGGGAGTGCAATGTGTACTGCGAGGTCAGGCCCTGGACCACCCCTCTGGAGGAGCTGCGTGCCATGGCCCCCATCGGCGTTATCTTTACCGGCGGACCCAGCTCCGTCTATCTGGACAGCTCCCCCCATGTGGACCCGGACATTTTCACCTGGGGCGTACCCATTCTGGGCATTTGCTACGGCTGTCAGCTCATCGCTCACATGCTGGGCGGTCAGGTCGTCCCTGCCCAGGACGATTCCGCCCGGGAATATGGCAAGACCCTCACCTATTACGACAACAGGTGCAGGCTGTTCCAGGGCCTGCCCGGGGAAGGGGTGTCCTGGATGAGCCACGGGGACTATATGGCCCAGGCGCCCCAGGGCTTCGCCCTCACCGCCCGGTCCGACGCCTGCCCCAATGTGGCCATCGCCGACGAAAAGCGGGGCTTCTACGGGGTGCAGTTCCACCCGGAGGTCAACCACACAGAGCACGGGGTTGACATGATTCGAAATTTCCTCTTTGCGGTCTGCCATGCCAAGGGCGACTGGACCATGGGGGACTACAAGAATGCCGCCATTGCTCAGCTGCGGGAGAAAATCGGCACAGGAAAAGTGCTGCTGGCCCTGTCTGGCGGGGTGGACAGCTCTGTGGCCGCCGCCCTGCTGGCCGAGGCTGTGGGCAGTCAGCTCACCTGTGTATTTGTGGACCACGGTCTCATGCGTCTCAACGAGGGGGACGAGGTGGAGGAGGCCTTCGCCAAGTGGGACCTGAATTTTGTCCGGGTGGACGCCGGGGACCGCTTCCTTGCCAAGCTGGCCGGGGCGGACGAGCCCGAGCGCAAGCGGAAGATCATCGGCGAGGAGTTCATTCGGGTATTTGAGGAAGAGGCCAAAAAGGTGGGAACGGTGGACTTCCTGGCCCAGGGCACCATCTATCCCGACGTTATCGAGTCGGGAGCGGGGGACGCCGCCGTGATCAAGAGCCACCACAACGTGGGCGGCCTGCCCGACTATGTGGACTTTAAGGAGATTGTGGAGCCCCTGCGGATGCTCTTCAAGGACGAGGTCCGCCAGCTGGGCCGTGAGCTGGGCCTGCCCGAGTACCTGGTC
>CATKHE010000204.1 GCA_949747935.1 uncultured Eubacteriales bacterium | reverse complement strand
CTTCTCCTTCTATCAGGGCGAATGCCACCTGTTCTACCAGTATCACCCCTATTCCAACGAGTGGGGCCCCATGCACTGGGGGCATCTGAAAACCCGTGATTTTCTCCACTGGGAACGGCTGCCCATTGCCTTGGCCCCGGATCAGGACTACGACAGCGCCGGATGCTTCTCCGGCGGAGCGGTGGAACTGCCCGATGGACGGCAGCTGCTGATGTACACCGGCGTTCGGCGGGGCCACAACGCTGACGGCTACCTTCAGGACATTCAGACCCAGTGTCTGGCGATTGGAGACGGGCTGAACTATGAGAAGCTGAGGGATAACCCTGTCCTGGACGGCGAAAACCTGCCCCAGGGAGGCAGCACCATCGACTTCCGGGACCCAAAGGTGTGGCGGGACCCGGACGGTGCTTTCTACGCCGTAGTAGGCAACCGCACCGCTGATGGCAGCGGCGCTATTTTGCTTTACCGATGGGTCGAGAATTCCAAGTGGGAGTTTGTCCACACGCTGGACGCAAGCCACAACCAGTACGGAAAGATGTGGGAGTGTCCTGACTTTTTCCCGTTGGACGGCAAGCAGGTGCTCATCACCAGTCCCCAGGAAATGTCTCCCATAGGGCTGGAATTCCATGCGGGTAACGGAACCGTGTGCTTGATCGGGGAGTATAGTCCGGGCAGCGGCTTTGCCCGCCAGAATGTACAGGCAATTGACTACGGATTGGACTTCTACGCTCCACAAACAGTGGAAACTCCCGACGGCCGGCGGATCATGATTGCCTGGATGCAAAACTGGGATACAGTGAACGCCAAGCCCTACAACTGCCGGTGGTTTGGGCAGATGACCCTGCCCAGAGAACTGTCAGTTAAAAACGGGCGGCTGATTCAAAATCCGGTCCGGGAGCTGGAAGCATATCGGAGACAACGAGTCGCCCATCGAAATATCCCTGTCAGCGGGGAGATTAATCTGCCAGGGATCCAGGGCCGGGTGCTGGATATGACGGTCACGATCCGCCCCACTGGCCCCGACCTCTACCGCTGGTTTCGTATCCGGGTGGCCAAGGACGGACAGCATGAGACCATCATCCGTTACCGCCCCGACCAGGGCAAACTGAAGCTGGACCGCATCCGCAGCGGACTGCCCCACGACATTGTCCACACCCGCTCCTTTCTGGTACAGCCCCGGGAAGGAGAACTCAAGCTGCGGATCATACTGGATCGCTTCAGCGTGGAGGTGTTCGCCAATGATGGTGAACAGGCGGCCAGCGCGGTCATCTATACCCGCCAGTCCGCCGACGCCATCACCTTTGAGGCTGGCGGCTCCGCACTGATAGATGTGGAAAAGTACGACTTGGCCTTTTTCTAAACCGACATTATACTATCTTGCTAAAACGCACAAAACCGCTCCCGTATTTCTTTATCGGACAATTCTCCACGCTCTGCCATGTCCAGCACTTTCTATGCCCGAGATACGCGGCAGTTTATCAACGGTGTATTTTGGATCTTACGCACTGAGGCGCCTTGACGGGATTTGCCAGAAACGTATGGCAGTTGGAAGAATGTACACCGCCGGTTCTGCCGGAAGCGCGACAAGGGAATCTGGGAAAAGATTCTGGAAGCGCTGGTGGATGACACCGACTTTGAGTGGCTGATGATCGACGCCCGTCATGTCAAAGCACATCCTGACGCCGCTGGCGCTCGAGGTGGAAATCAGGCAATGGAGCGTACAAAAGGGGGCTCAACTCCAAGATACATCTGGCCGTGGCTGCGCATGGCATGCCGGTGCGATTCTTTGTCACTTCTGGTACCACAGCGGATTGCACAATTGCAGCGCAGTTAATCGAGGGATTCCTCGACACTGCCCCGAACCAGTTCTTTGATTTGTCCCTTGATTACTTCCTCGTTCAGTTGTACAATCTTCTCTGACATGGTTTGCTGTCTCCTTTCGGAATGGTGTATCGCAACTTCATTCTATCAGAGATCTGCAAACTGCTTCGTCTAAACAAAGAATAGACAGTTCACAGTTGGACAACTTCAAATCTTCCGATATAGTCACCCGCCAGGCTCGGTTCTGGTGGGTGATTTTCTCTATAGCAAAAAATTTTTCTGTGAACGAAAAATAGACTGTCGGTTTTGGGCTCTGGAGGTTGTGGTAGAGGAATGATGGGCCACTACGACGACGCCTTCACCCTCCGCACCTACACCCACGCCACTGGGCAGCAGCAGAACCGAGCGGCAGAAACGATGCTGACAATGATCCAGGTACTCTATAACATTTTAAGTCAACAATAATTTGAGCCGGTTGAAAGCCTTCGGGTAAATCAGCTATCTAAAATTGCAGAGATACTCCAGTCTGCTTCATCGATACGAGGCAATAAGTTTGCAGATCTTCGCACCCCCAACGACTGTATCGCCATTATATAGCACAACCGCCTGCCCTGCGGTGACAGCCCGCTGAGGCTTATCAAATAAAATCCGGATTTTCCCTCTCTCATCAGGATATACCGTAGCCGGCTGTTCGGTTTGCCGGTAACGAATTTTTGCATAGGCCCGCATTGGCTTGGACAGACAGTCAATCGAAATCCAATTCATATCATCCGCCCATAATTCCCGGCTGAGCAATGCCCGCCCCGGGCCAACTGTCACGGTGTTTGCTGCCATATCCTTGCAGCAGACATAGACTGGCTCGTTCAAGGCAAGGCCCAGTCCTTTCCTCTGGCCTATCGTATATCGAACAGCACCCCGGTGCTGTCCGATCACTTGCCCGGACAAATCAAGAACGTCGCCAGACGGATAGAATTTTCCTGTATACCTCTCCAGAAAGGCGGCATAATCCCCATCCGGGACAAAGCAGATGTCCTGACTGTCTGGCTTTTCAGCATTGCAGAAGCCATGAGCCTCTGCAATACTCCGAACCTCCGATTTGCTCAATTCACCCAGCGGGAAACGGACGTGAGTTAACTGCTCCTGGGTCAGCGAGTAAAGCACATAACTCTGATCCTTACTCCTGTCCACGGCCTTTTTCAGAACATACCGGCCGTCCTGCATCTCAATTCTGGCATAGTGCCCGGTAACAACGGCCTCGCACCCTAATTCCCTGGCCCGCTGAAAGAGTCGGTCAAATTTTAGATATCGGTTGCAGTCAATACAGGGATTGGGGGTCGTTCCGCTTTCATATGCGGCAATGAACCGGCCAATCACCTGGCTTTTGAACTCTTCGGAAAAGTTGAACACATAATAAAGGATACCCAAGCGCCGGGCCACACTTCGGGCATCCTCCACATCATCCAAGGAACAGCAGGTTCTTGTTCTGCTGACGCCGGCATCCTCGTTTTGAAACAGCTTCATGGTAACGCCGACGCAGTCATAGCCCGCCTGCTTCATCAAAAAAGCGGCGACGGAGGAATCCACGCCGCCGCTCATAGCAATCAATGCTTTCCTACCCATGACAGCCCTCACAGGAGCCGCAGTCCGGGAAATCCTTCG
>CATKHE010000203.1 GCA_949747935.1 uncultured Eubacteriales bacterium | reverse complement strand
CCGCTTGGTCTTGATGAACACGGGAGCCCCCGGGTCGTCCTCGATTTTCTCCCGCAGGCGGCGGACGGCCACGTCCACAGCCCGCACGTCGCCCACATACCCCTCGTAATTCCACACGTGCTCCATCAGTGCCTCCCGGGAAAACACCTTTCCCGGTCTTGAGGCGAGGAAGCGGATCAGGTCGTACTCCCGCTGAGTCAGATCCAGAGGCACGCCGTCCTTGAAGATAGTGGCCCGCTCCTCATCCACCGCCATCCGCTCCCCCAGGGGCAGACCGGCCGCCGGCTCCGGCGGGGGGGCGGAAACCATAGAAACCCGGCGGATATTGGCCCTCACCCGGGCAATCAGCTCCCGGTTCTTAAAGGGCTTGGTGATATAGTCGTCGGCACCCAGCTCCAGGCCCCGGACCTTGTCGTCCTCCTCCTCCCGGGCTGTAAGCATGACGATGGGTACCGCACAGCCGGCCGCCCGGATCTTCTCGCAGACCTCAAATCCGTTCATGCCGGGCAGCATCAGGTCCAGCAGCACCAAGTCCGGGTTCTGCTCCAGGGCCAGCTGAAGCCCAGTGGGACCATCCGGGGCCTCCAAGGTGTCGTAGCCCTCCTTGGTCAGGATGAAGGACAGGATGTCAACAATGCTCTGCTCGTCTTCCACAATCAAGACGCTCTTTCTCATAGGGTGGCTCCTTCCTACAGTGCCTTATTATTTCCCATCCCCTCCGGGATGGTGCGCTAAAAGGGAAAATCACAGCCCCAGCAGGACCTTTACCTTCAAAGTGGTGGATACTGTTTTGCCGTCGGTAATGACGCCGTCCATCACCTGTCTGACCAGCTCGTCAAAGGGCATGGTGACCACATCCAGAAACTCGTCCTCGTCCAGGTGCTGCTTCTTTCGGGTCAGCCCCCGTGCCAGATACATGTGCAGCGCCTCGTCGCAGAAGCCGGGGGAGGCCAGGGTGTAGCCCAGGTAGGTCCACTCCGCCGCCTCCAGACCGGTCTCCTCGCTCAGTTCCCGCCTGGCCCCCAGCAGGATATCCTCCTCCGCGCCGTGATCCAGCTTGCCCGCCGGAAGCTCCAGCAGCTGCCGCTGAATGGGGTAGCGGAACTGCTTCACCAGATAGACCGTCCCGTCCTCATCCAGAGCCAGCACCGCCACCCCGCCGGGATGGTAGACAACCTCCCGGGACGCCAGCTTGCCGTCAGGCAGCTGGGCCTGGTCCAAGGTCACCTTAATTATTTTTCCCTCAAAAATTGTCTGACTGCTCACCATTTTTTCCGTCAGTTCCATAGTTCATCCTCCTTAAAGGATTTTGGGTTCAGTTAAAGTTAGTATACCACAAACAGGCGGCTGGGTAAAGATGTCAGGATCAATTTTAAAACCCGGCAAATTTTAGAATCCGTATTCGCAAAAGAATAAGCCTGCGGTAAAATAGAGACACGGAAGAAAGAAAATGAAAGTTGTATCCAACTGACTTGACGGAGGGAAAAGGAAAGGCCGGAAGCAGTACATTGTAGTGGATGTGCTGGGCCGCTTGTTGTCTGCTGTAATTCATGCTGCCAATATTCATGATACAAGTTGCAGGCATTCCACTATCGTCTCGTGTTTGCTTATGGGTTTACTCCATTTTCGCTTGCCGTATATGGCAGCTGGCCTGCAAGCGTTGCAAAGATACCCAAAGCTTCAATTTGCCCTCTTTTCTCTTGCGGCCTGATTCTGACTATGGTACAATGAGAAAAACGGTCGAAGTTTGGAGGGAAACTATGATGAACGGATATCCCCCTGAGTGGGACAAACGAGAGGAAATTCAGGAGCCCCCCCACAGTCCGGTCCGGAATGATGTTCCGCCGCCCCGCCGGGGCAGGAGCTGGGTCAGTGGACTCACCCTGGCCTGCTCCATTCTTGCTCTGATTTTAGCCGCCGCGGCCCTGATTCTAGTCCTGCGGGGCGGGGAGGAGCCGGAAGTGTCGCCGCTGCCTCCTGAGGAGCCGGTTACCTTCAGATTTGGCGACCGGGTGATGACACCCTTGGAGGGGATGCCTCTCAACCCCTATGAACGTGGCTCCTTCTCTCAGGACGAGAAGGGGCGGGTGACTTATGAGCTGGACGGGAAACGGGGCAGGGCGGGAATCGACGTGTCTGCCTATCAGCAGGAGATCGACTGGAGAGCGGTGGCGGCGGACGGTATTGAATTTGCCATTCTCCGCTTGGGTTACCGGGGCTACACCGAAGGTGGCCTGTTTATGGATCAGACTTTCGAGCGGAATATCCAGGGCGCCTCTGACGCCGGGCTGGAGATGGGAGTTTACTTCTTCTCCCAGGCCATTACGCCCGAGGAGGCGGAGGCGGAGGCCGCTTATATCATCAACGCGCTGGAGGGCTGCGACATCACCTATCCCGTTGCTTTCGACTGGGAGCCCATTGCCCCTGACAAGGGCGCCCGCACCAATGAGCTGGACGGAGAGACGCTGACCCGGTGCGCATCTGCTTTCTGCAAAAAGATTCAGGAGGCGGGCTATACCCCGGCGGTCTACTTCAACCAAAGCCTGGGATATCTGCGCTATGACCTGCGGGAGTTGACGGATTATTGTCTCTGGCTGGCGGAGTATGACACAAAGCCTGATTTTTATTACCACTTTGATCTGTGGCAGTATTCCCACACCGGTCGGGTGGCCGGTATTGAGGGAGATGTGGACCTGGATTTGGACCTGCGGTGACAGGCGGGAGCTGCGGCACGCCGCAGCAAAGTGCTCCGGCGTGCCCTCCCCAAAAAGGAGGGCACGCCGTTATGCGTTAAAGGGTCAGAATTTCTGTCCAGACGTTATAGGCCAGCTTCTCCACCAGGTCGAAGTCCACATAGGGGTTATAGTGCGCTTCCAGATCGTCGTGCATGGTCTTGGCCTGGGCCAGGGAATCCACCGCCTCATCCACTAGGGCGGAGGACACCTTTTTGGCGAACCGGAGCCGGGGACGGCTGCGGCGCAGCACATCTCCATCCGCCGCCATGTCCAGCCGAACGCGGCGGTGAGCTGCCTTGGCAAAGGGGACATTGCCACTTAGGAAAGCAAGGTCAAGCTGAGGGATGAGCAGGTGAGCCAGCCGATCGGGGGCCATAGGGTCGGGACAGGCAATCACGTCGAAACCGTCGGCCACTGCACCGGTCAGTAGATGGATGAGCATTTCATGGGCCAGCCCGCAGCTGTCTGACAGGGCGTATATCCGTCCACACTGAGCCAGAGCGGTACTGTACAGGCACATGGGCCCCTTGTGGGTGACGGCGCTGAGGAAGCGCTGCCTGATCTGCCCCGGCTGTTCCGCCTTTCGCTTCGGAATTTCACGGGAGAGGATACCCCGGGCCCGCTTGGCCAGCTTTTGAGACAGTGCGTCGGTGAGCAGAGCGGCCCGTTGGTCCTCCATGATCTCCGCCGCCGCATCCAGACAGCGGTAGGCCCGCTGATAGCAGCTCTTGTAGCCCGACATACAGTCCATGATTTCCCGCCTCCGCAGCCAGAGTGCCGCCTTGTCATAGCAGTCCCCCATGTTGACATACCGTTCCACAACGCCGGGATATTTGGGCTCCACCACGTGGGGCGTGGTGACCTAAGAACACAGGACAAGCTATTTGAATTGGCGCAGCTGCTCACTTTACCCGCCTGTATGGACGGGCACTTTCATCCCAAAGGGCAGTGGATCATGCCCCGTTGAATACACCGCAGACAACGACTGTCCTTTCTTCCATCCGCCTAAAATGCGAGAAATAGATGTATGGGATATTGGTCCCTAGCTTCATTGTGCAAAGGAGCATACATCCCTCCCGAAGGCGCCCAACCTGACCCGGATTGAGGCGTTTCAGATGGGGAGGTCAACGAGAGGGTGGTGCGAGATGAAATTTGAGATTCCCCCTGGAGCAAGGTATATTCTCCAGACGCTTAACAATGCCGGCTATGAGGCGTATCTGGTGGGCGGCTGTGTGCGGGACCTGCTCCGGGATGTGGAACCCCACGACTGGGATATCTGTACCTCCGCCCGTCCGGAGGAGACGAAGGGCTGCTTTGCCGGGCAGCGAATTATTGAGACCGGTTTAAAACACGGCACAGTCACCGTTCTGGAGGACGGCGAGCCCCACGAAATCACCACCTACCGCACCGAGGGCCCCTACTCCGACAGTCGCCGGCCGGATTTTGTGGAATTTGTCTCCAGCCTGGATGCCGACCTGGCCCGGCGGGATTTTACCATGAATGCCATCGCCATGGGACTGGACAGCAGTCTGCGGGACCCCCTCGGCGGGGCAGCTGACATTCAGGCTGGTCTGATCCGCTGTGTGGGAGAACCAGCCCACCGCTTCCAGGAGGACGGCCTGCGAGTCATGCGGGCGCTGCGGTTTGCCGCTGTGCTCGGCTATGAGATTGAGGAGAAGACCGCTCTGGCTATTCACGAAAACCGCCACATGCTGGAGCACGTGACGGCGGAGCGGATTAATGTGGAGCTGTGTAAGCTCATGGTGGGTGAGAAAGCTGGGGACATTCTACGGCAGTACCCCGATGTGCTGTGCCAGTTCTGGCCGGAGCTGGAGCCACTGGTCACGCTGGGGCAAAACAACCACTGGCACTGCTGGGGCGGTTGGGAACATACCATCCACACAGTGGATGCTGCACCCGCCGACTTAGTTCTGAGACTGACCATGCTTCTCCACGATATTGGCAAACCTAGCTGCAAGTCTACCGACGAAAAGGCAATCGACCACTTCTACGGACACCCGGCGGTCAGTGCCAAGCTGGCTGATCAGATGCTCCGGAAGCTGAAATTTGACAACAAGACCCGGGAGCGGGTGGTCACTCTGGTGGAATACCACGATGTACAAATTCCCTGCCGGGACCGTTCCATTCGCAAGTGGCTGGGCCGCCTGGGCCCGAAGACCTTTTTCCAGCTGCTAGAGGTCAAACGGGCGGATGGTATGGGACAGTCCTATGAGCTGGTGAACGACCGTCTGGCAGAGCTTGAGGTGATGAAGGTAAAGGCTGAAGAAATTGTCGCCCAAGGGCAGTGCTTCTCGTTGAAAGATTTGGCTGTCAATGGACGGGATTTGATTGCGGCAGGAATTGCTCCAGGCCCGGAATTAGGACAGATATTGAATATACTGCTGGAACAGGTGCTGAATGGAACGGTTTCTAACGAGCGCGAAGTCTTGCTAAAAGTTGTTGGCCGCATAGGGAATTGTGACTTCCATTAAAAACTCCCAATTCGCTTTTGTGTTCCTATTGCCACTTAACCCGTTGCTGTGCAACGATCTGGACACTATCGGGAACACGAAGTCGTATTGGGGCTTAAAAAGTAACGAGTGTATCCCTCTTTAGTGCATTCATAAATGAGATTTTACCATATATTTTTATGATTATCCCTTTTAACCAGCTCAACAAGAAAGAGAAACAGCCAGAGCCGACGATCCACTTCCGAGGAAGAGCATGACCCAAGCTTCGAGGTGGAATTCCCTCCCAAACAGCAAATGAAGTTATAGAAATTTTGACAAGCTAAAGCGGCCCCCAGGGGCCGCTTCTCTATTCCTGGGGTGTGATGATCTGAAGGCACTTTTGGCAGTTGATTACCCGGTTGACGGGCAGGCTGCCGCCGAACTCCCCGTCCAGGGTCCAGGGGATGGGTCGATCGCAGGTAAAAGTGAGGCTGCTGGCCTGAAACTGGACCAGCGAGCCGGAGCGGTCCGCCGGCGACAGGTTGATCAGGGCCTGGAGGGCGTCGGTCAGGTCGGCCAGGCTGAGGGGCTTTTTCACCAGCGTGACCTCAAACAGTCCGTCATCCAATACTACCTGTTCCACCTTGGGGGGTTTGAGGCCGCCCACCGAGTAGGAGTTGCTCACCATGCCGAAATAGAAGTCGTCCTCCAGCGTCTGCCCGTCGTATTCCACCGCCATGTGATAGGGAACGATGGTGGGCAGGGAGGCAAGCCCGGCAATGATATAAGCCAGATGGCCGAAGGTATTTTTCAAATCCTGGGGCGTGTCGTAGGCCACCTTGGTAAAGGCGCCGAAGGCGGCCACATAGACAAAGGGCTTGTCGTTGAGCCGGCCGATGTCCATGGGGAATGGCACGCCGGTGCCCGCAGCCACCAGGGCGGCCTCCCGGGGCTTTTTGGGCAGACGGAGGGTGGCGGCGCAGTCGTTAGTGGAACCAAAGGGAATGTAGCCCAGAGGGGGCGGACTGTCCAGCTCCATCAGTCCGGCGGCCACCTCGCTGAGAGTCCCGTCCCCACCGGCGCACACCACCCGGTCAAAGCGGCCTCCCAGCTCCCGGGCGGCCCGGGCCCCGTCCCCCTTGCACTGGGTGGGGTAGGAGGTGGTGATCCAGCCCGCCTTGGTAAACACGTCCAGCACCGAGGCCAGCGCCCCCTTGACCTGCCCTGTGCCCGAGGTTGGGTTGAAAATGAAAAGAAGCTGATTCATAGCGAGGTCCTCCGGCATAAGTGATTTTGAATATTATTATAGTGT
>CATKHE010000202.1 GCA_949747935.1 uncultured Eubacteriales bacterium | reverse complement strand
CCCACACCGCTGCGGTTGTTGAAGGTGCGCACCTCGCCCTCGACAGTGAGGGGGCTGCCCTCCTCCAAAGGGGGGAGAGCGTTAAGCTGCTCACGGGCGGCAACAATGTTAAGCCGGTCCTCCGTCTTGGAGAGGCGGCGGACTGCAAGGGGAAATGTGAGGTATTCCACACCGTGGTTGCTGTGAGAAAAGGCGGGAGGGGCATCCAGACGCCCTCGGAGTAATATTTTGTTGTTAGTCTGCATGGAAGCAACACTCCTATGATTTATCTGACCCTGTGTCATTTCCACTCTATGCATGACCATGAGAGGGTATGTCCTAAAAATCAGCGCCCCTCCCAATGTGAACTGCTCCAGTAAAACGGAGAATAGACCCCTGATGTAGGATCATAAAAGTACTACATCAGGGGGTAATTTAGAAGAAGCGGAGATGGATAATTATCAAGGCAATAGAAGCGGAGATCATAAAAACGTATATGTGGGGACGGACGCAGCAGAAGAAGTTCAGCAAACTTTTTCAAAATCTGCGGCGTTGGCCTGTCCTTGCTTTATTCAGTTTTTGTGCTCCCACACTCCATATCAATGACGACCGAAACGGTGATGTAATCCTCAATGCGCTTATTACGGAGTTTATCGCCCTCGGCGTCAAACACCACATGACGGGCAAAGTGCTGGAAACGCAGGATTTCTACAAGTTTCCTCTTTGCAGCAACACAACCGTCTCCACATGAGCTGTTCCAGGAAACAGGTCCACCCCTCTGGCCTGTAACGCCTGATAGCCCAACTGAGCGAAGCGGTATAAATCCCGGGCCAAAGTGGCCGGGTCACAGGAGACATAGACAATACGGTCCGGAGACATGCCGGCTAGGACTGCGGGCACATCAGGCAATAATCCCTTTCGTGGCGGGTCCACACAGATGACATCAGGGCGGACACCCTCCTCTGACAGTCTCCGGGCCATCGCTCCGGCGTCACCGCAGAAAAATTCCGTGTTTTCGATTCCGTTGCGCCGGGCGTTTTCTCTTGCGTCTTCAATGGCTTGTGGAACAATTTCGGCACCAATTACCCGGCCAGCCTGTTTAGCCAGAATCAGGGAGATTGTACCAATACCACAGTAAAGATCCAGCACTGTTTCTGTCCCTGCAAGCTGGGCAAAGTTCAAGGCGATGTTATAGAGCTTTTCTGTCTGTGCCCAGTTGATTTGAAAAAAAGAAGGTACAGAGAGACGGAAGGTATGTTGACATAACGTTTCCTCTATCCAATCCCGGCCCCAGAGCGTGTGGTACTGCTCCCCCAGGACCACATTTGTGTTCCGGGTATTGATGTTCTGTACTACGCCGGTCAGTCCCGACTCCGCACCGCGCAGGGTATGGAGGAGTTCGTCCTGATGCGGCAGCATTGTGCCGTTGGTCACAACACATACCAGACTTTCTCCCAAATGGTTGGTACGGACATAGAGATGGCGGATCAGGCCCAAACCTGTTTTTTCATCATAAGCAGGGATGGCCTGTTCCTCCATCCAGTTCCGAAAGGCGTTCCTTAGGCGGGTGACGGTTTCCGGCTGGAGGAGACAGTCCTGGGCGTCCAGCACATCGTGGCTTCGAGAGCGGTAATAGCCTACAGAAAGGCCCCGCTCCCCGGAGGAGACAGGAAACTGGACCTTATTTCGATAACGGTTGGTTTGTTCCGCTCCAAGAACGGGGGGGAGGTCAAGATTTACATGTCCCACCCGCTCCAGGGCGTCAGTGATGCGCTGTCCCTTGGCTCGCAACTCCTCAGAATAGGTCATATGACGAAATTGACAGCCGCCGCATTTTCCAAAAAGAGGACAGTCTGGAGAAATTCGTTCGGGGGAGGGGGCAAGTAATGCTATCCCCCGGCCCCAGGCCACTGTTTTATTAACCTTCTCCAGGCGTACCTGCCACCGCTCGCCTTGAATGGTACAGGGGACAAAGACCACACGGCCATCCAGCCGGGCTACTCCCATTCCGTCTGCGGTATAGCCGGTGATATCCAGTACATGAATGGTATTCTTTTTCCAGTCGATCATGGGACATGCCGCCTTTTCATTTTGAGATATTGACTGTAATTTTGGGAGAAAGGACACACTACGAAAGGTCCAAAGCTGTATCCGCGAGCTCATCCCGGAGTACCGCCTCTCGGGTAGAAAGAAGCTGATGGCTGCGGTAGCTGACCCAATGTCCACCAGCAGTGATTTCCACGTTATCTACTCCTTTTATTTGGGAAAGCGTTAATACAATACAGTAGTCAGCCAGGCTGAGGGAGACGTCGGCCAGGGCGCCATATTGTTCCGACAGGCTGACCAGCAGCACACCCGGTCGGCTTTCGTCCCAAGCCCAATGCTGCAGAGTGACGCCCCGGGGAAACGGGGAGCGAAGCCCATCCTGGGAGGGACCGGCCAAAAGGGCGTTGAGCAGCGTCCCTGGATCTGAGGTTTCACTGTCGCCGTAGGACTCGCTGCTCAGGGCTGGACCGTGGCCGTAGCCGGGAAGTCTATCGTCCACAGGGAACCAGAGCAGACAGCCGGATGGGTCCAGTGCAACGTTCTCTCTGCCGCAGGCGGACAGCAGAACCAGCAGAGCCAGCAAAACGGGAAGTCCTATTCTTTTATACACCTGAATTCCTCCTTTCCTCGTGGCTGGGTATATGCCGGGGAAAACCTGCGGTAAACAAGCTGCCCTCTGGATTGCGGGGCCGGGCGGTAACCCAGCCGCCATGCCGGCGCACGGTGTCCCGCACGATTGACAACCCAAGCCCGGTGCCGCCGGCGGCCCGGGAACGGGCCTTGTCCACCCGGTAGAAGCGGTTAAACACCTTGGGCAGGTCCTCCTCCGGAATACCCACGCCGGTGTCGCCGACCTCCAGCAGTACCTGATTTCCGTCCTGATATACCATGACAAAGACTTTTCCACCGGAATAATTATATTTGATAGCGTTTTCCACCAGATTAAAGCAGACCTGAGACAAGTCATCTTCCGTGCAGAGGATGAGACAATCCGGACGAAGATTTTTTTCCACCGTCACCCCAGCTGCGTCAGCCACGGGCTGGAGGAGGGCGGTAATCCGCTCTGTCACCTGGGACACATCCACTGGAACCTGCTGTCCAGCAGGCAGACTGTCCAGACGGGTAAGGGCAAGCAGGTGTTCCGTGATGCGTGTCAGGCGTTCGGCTTCGGAGCCGATGTCGGAGACAAAATCCCGTACCACAGCCGGGTCCATTTCATCGGTCTGTAAGATGGAATCAGCCAGCAGGCGGATGGAAGCCAGGGGTGTTTTCAGCTCATGGCTTGCGTCAGAGACAAAGCGGCGGCGGACCTCCTCCGTGGTCTGAAGACGGTCTGTGAGATTGTTAAACTCCCCGGCCAGCTGGGCCATTTCGTCCCTCCCCACAGGCTGGAGCCGATGCCCATATTCCCCCTCGCCTACAATGCGGATGGCCCTCAGCAGGGCGGCGATTCGGGAAGTGAGCAGCTTGGAAAACAGGGTGGACATCACCACAGTGACAGCCGCAATGACCAGGGAGATGGTGCGCAGGTTCTGCTGCAGGCTGTACAGCAGTTGTCCCTGCACCTCGTCTATCTCCAGAATATAGATGGATCCGATGACCATGCCCCGGTAGACAATGGGCATGGCGGCGGTGGAGATGAATTTCCGATCTGTGTATCGAGAGTAGGACACATCGTTTCCCCGCAGAGCGGAGACCACCTCCTGATACAGGGCATAGCGATACTCCGGTGGATTTTCCTCTGGAGACTGCTCCTTCTCCTGAGGCTGCCGGGTGCTGTCGTAGAGAATCAGCCCCGCAGGGTCTGTGACCAGAATGCGCCTCAATCCCATGCTGTCCAGCATGTTCATTACCCGAGCCACCTGATCGGCGGAGAGGGATTCCAGCTCCATGAGGGCGGAGGCTATCACCGCCGCTTGGCTTTTCAAGGAATCCCGCTTGGAGGTGAAGAGCAGGTCCTGGGAGGCCATCACTGGATAGGTGTTCAGGAGCACCAGCACCACAGCAAAAATGACCAGGTAGCTCAGGGCATACTTGACCTGGAGAGAGGCGAAAAAAGGGACTTTATTTTTCTTATTCGTAGCGGGATACCTCCTCATACAGGCCGCAACGGCGGGCCGGGACGTCCTGTCTCACGTGAAATTTCTATTACGTTTTCGCCAGATAATATCCCACACCCCACTTGGTGCGGATAAATTCCGGGCTTGCGGGGTCCAGCTCCAGCTTCTCGCGCAGGCGGCGGACATGGACATCTACTGTGCGGTAGTCGCCGATATACTCATAACCCCATACCACGTTGAGAAGGTTTTCCCGACTGTACACCCGCCCAGGGTTGCGCAAAAGCAGCTCCATCAGGTCAAATTCCTTGGCAGTGAGTTCTACGGGGACGCCGTCCCGCCAGGCGGCCCTTCCGCCGGTGTCCAGTCTGATGTGGCCGGCCTCCAGCACAGCCCCGGCGCTCTTCTGCTCGGCGGCTCCGGCACGGCGCAGCAGAGCCCGAACCCTGGCCTTCAACTCCAAAATATTGAAGGGCTTGGTGATGTAGTCGTCAGCGCCGCACTCAAAGCCCATGATCTTGTCAGTGTCCTCTCCTTTGGCCGTTAACATAATAATGGGGACGTTGGAGAATTCCCGGATGCGCATGCAGGCCTGAAGTCCGTCAATCTTAGGCATCATCAGATCAAGAAGGATCAGGTCGAAGCTCCCTTCACGGGCCAGCTCCACCGCTTGCTCGCCGTCGTAGCCCACCTCGACCTGATAGCCCTCGTGCTCCAGATTGAATTTGATGCCCTTGACCAGGACCTGCTCGTCATCTACTACCAAAATTTTAGCCATTTCAGAAACTCCTTTACGTTACACACGCATATTCGCTCAGGCTATCCAAAATCCCGGGCCCTATACCGGAGACCTCGTCCAACTGATCCACACTCTGGAAAGGGCCGTGCTCCTCGCGCCAGGAGATGATGTTGGAGGCTCGTTTCTCTCCGATACCGGGCAGGCGCTGGAGATCGTAAATATCTGCGGTGTTGATATTAATTGTTTCACCGGGGAGGAGGCTCTCTGGATAGCTCTGTTCTGACACTGAGACGTCTGAAACCTCTGACGGCGGGCGGCGGGCGGTATTTACCTGCCAAGGCTGAACGCTGCTGACGTGGGCAGAGAAGCGCCCGGCACAGAACAGGACGAAACTGGCCGTCATTGCCAGTACCACCGCCGCATACCTGGATTTTCCGCTCATTTTATACGCCTCCCTCTTGCGCGGCAGACCGCTCTTTGCTATAATAAAAACAAGATCCTGTGGCATTTTAAGAAGTTCTTAATTGCTTTTTTACCTCGTTCGCGCTACACTGGAAGTTGCCGGAGGTCCAGGGGCCCGTCTTCATATGTGGGATGAACCTGCAACCTTCTTACATTATATCATACATACGGAGAATTTCCTATGAAAAAATATCGTTTTCTTTCCTTGTTTCTTCTGATTCCAATTCTGCTGTCCCTTATCCCACCTGCCGGCGCTCAGGAGGATTTGGATCTCTTTTGCACCCACGCGGTGCTGCTGGACGCCAGCCACGGTGAAGTGCTCTACGATATGAAGGCCAATGAGCGGGCCTACCCTGCCAGTACGACTAAGGTGATGACCGCCCTGCTGGTGGTAGAGGCCATCCAGACGGGACAGTTCTCTCCGGAGACTGTAGTCATAGTGAATGGGACGGCCGTTCAGGATATTCCAAGCAGCTATGTCACCAGCGGGTTTAAGGCTGGAGAGGAGATTACAGTGGAGGAGCTGCTGTACTGTCTGATGCTTCCCTCCTCCTGCGACGCAGCTAATGTTCTGGCCGAAGCGGTAGACGGTTCGATAGAGGACTTTGTGGCCCACATGAACCGCAGAGCGTCGGAGTTGGGGTGCCAAGGTACTCACTTCACCAATACTTATGGCCGCCACAACGAGGAGCACTACTCCACAGCCTATGATCTGTCCCTCATTATGCAGGCCGCCCTGGAGTACGACCTGTTCCGCACCATTATCAAGACGGCGGCTCACACTGTTCCAGCCACCAATATGAGCGAAGAGCGGTACTTCTTTAATACCAATGGTTTGATTTCCAACAACTGGTATAGTGGTTATGTCTATGACAAATGCATCGGCGGCAAGACGGGCAACACTGATGAGGCGGGCCGCTGCCTGGTGGCGGCTGCCGAGGATGGGGACGAGCTGCTCATCTCTGTTGTGCTGGGTTCCGGGCCCATGGAGGTGCCGGGAGAGGCGGAGCTGAGACAGGGACAGCTGCGGGAGAGCAAGCGCCTGCTGGAATACGGCTTCAGCAATTTCCACCGGGTTACGATTACGCGGGGAGATGAGCCGGTGGAGAAGGTGAAGGTCACTCTGTCCCGCCAGGCTGACGAGGTGAACGTGAAGCCACAGGGGTCTATCACCAAAACCCTGCCCAAGTCCATGAATCTGGAGGACATCGAAACCGACATCCGCCTCTTTGCTGACGAGGTGGAGGCCCCGGTGAAAGCGGGGGAGGTCATGGGCGTTATGACTCTGTCCTATAACGGCGAGGTCTACGGCGAGCTGGACCTGGTGGCCGTCACCTCGGTGGAGCGGTCCGAGCTGTTGTATAAAAAACAGCAGTTCTTCAACTTTTTCCAGAGCTCCGGAATTAAGCTGATGCTGGCCGTGGTATTCCTGCTGATCGCAGTGGTAATGCTCCGCCTTTTAGTTTTCCGAAAAAAGCGCCGTCCCCACGCCGGGGTGGGTGCCCGGAGGGGAAGCTACCGGGGCGGCAGACGGTAAATAAAAGGACGCTGTTTGGTCCAAACAGCGTCCTTTTCCATTTGCTTTCTCCAACAGATGAGACATGTCAGTGCTCCAGCTTCGCTTTGCCGCTTATTTCCTCCATATGGATTTTCCAGACGGCGGTGACAGACAGGCTTTTTTCCACAGCCGCCGGGAAGCCGTCCATATATTCCGGGGTGGTTTTTTGGCACAGGGCCCGGAGGGCCTCAGCCTTTTTCAGGGGATCAGTGACCTCACTGGCCGTTCCAGTGACAATGACGGACTGAAAATAAGTGGAGTACATGGCCGGCGGTACAAAAACAGGCCGGTCATCCCCCACAAAGGTGACGCACACCTGGGGAAAGCGGCGCAGCAGCTCGAGTTTACGTCCCTCTTGGGCGCAGTGGAAATAGAGGGCGTCCTCCAGACGGACGAAGGACAGCGGCAGGCAGTACGGAATGGATTCCCCTGTGGACAGGGCCATGACACCGTGGGTACAGCGATCAATGAGGGCCAGGGAAAATTCCCGGTCCTGGGTGCGGTCATTTCGTCTCATTTAAGTTCCTCCTAATTCAGCAGATTGATAATTCCATGGTAGAGTGCGGAGGGGTCCCGCTTGAAGGCGGCGGCCCAATGTCCGGCCTGCCCGGGGTTGGGGGTCAGCAGGGCCACATGGAGCAGGGGGGAGGTGCCGTCCTCAAGAGTGAGGCAGAGGGTGGCGGTACCGTCCTCCTTCTCCATAATCTGAGCGCGTACCTGGGCCTCCTGCCGGAGCGCCTCGTTTACCTGAACCAGATTTTCATCGCAGTGCCGCCGGACCGAGCGGGGCAGGCTGCTCTCACAGATCTGGCTGTTGCGCCGACCCTTATCTGTGATAATGTAGCGGTTTTCCGCCCTGTCCAGCTGACCGGTAGATACCATGTGGTCCACGGCCTGGGTGAGGGAGAAGTAATCGACCCCTGCGTCGCACAGAGCCAGCTCAAAGAGCTGGAGGAAGGTGATAGGGCCCGCGGCCCGGTCCATGATATAGAGGACCAGCAGTTTCAGGTCCAGTTCATCCTGTATAAATCCGACGGACATGGAAACGCCTCCTTTGATGGTTCCATTATAAATGAAAACGGAAGAAAGGGCAAGAGAAAAACCTTTCGCCTCGCACCAAAACCAGTCTGGTACATAAGATGTGTTGTAAGCAAAACCCTTACCGGGCGTTTCGGCGCCCATGACCATCCAAATCTAGGAGGGAATTCTATGCCAGAAAAGGTCGTGCCCGGCCCCGTCAGCGACGATCGTAGTATCCGGGAGGCCGTGTGCATACACACGAAAAAGATCTTTGATTCATGCCGTGACAAGGACTGTGTTGAAGATTTGAGAGTTTACCCGACCCGCTGTTCTCAGGAGGTGATCGACCGGGCTCAGTCCATCAAGGCTGGCGCTGCCGAGCTGCTGTATGCGTACATCGATGTGGAACCAGTCACCTTCAACCGGGGATTTTTCACCGTGGATGTGCGGTATTTCTACCGCATTACCGCCGACGCTTTTGTGGGCGCAGCCCGTCCTGTTCAGGTCTGCGGGTTGGCCGTGTTCAGCAAGCGGGCCGTGCTTTTCGGCAGCGAGAGCGGGTCCAAGAGCTTTACCTCTGACAGCAATGAGAACCAGGTCCAGTGCGTGCCCCAGTCTAACCTGCCCACCGCTGTGGTGGAGGCGGTCGATCCCCTGATCCTCAGTCTGAAACTGGTAGACGTGTGCGAGTGCCGCCCCTGCGACTGCGGCTGTGTGGACATCCCTATGGCGGTGGCCGCCTGTTTCGGCGACGAACTGGTCACCGGCGGCGACCAGCACCGGGTGTTTATCACCTTGGGCCAGTTTTCCATTATCCGCATGGAGCGGGATACCCAGCTGCTCATCCCCGCCTATGACTACTGTATTCCCACCAAGGACTGTAGCTGCGGCGAGGATAACTGCCAGGAGGACCCCTGTGACCTGTTCCGTCAGGTACAGTTCCCCGTGGACGAGTTCTTCCCGCCCAACACCATCACTACCACCAGCAGCGCAAATAGCTGCTGCTGCCGGTAAGAGAGGGGCCGCCCTATGGGGCGGCCCCTTGTAGCTTACATCAGCGGCGCAAAGACCCGCAGGATGCTCCGGTAGAGCTGAAGAAGGATGTTCAAGTGCTTGAACTGCCGCAGGGAGCTTGGCTCAGAGACCGCCAGGGTCTGCTCAAAATCTTTGCGAATATCCCGGATACAGGGGGCCTCACACAGCCACACACCGTCCTCAAAGTGGAGGAACAGGCTGCGGTAATCCAGATTGACGGTGCCAACGGCGGCAAAGCGGTCGTCCACCACAAAATTTTTGGCGTGAATAAAACCGGGGGTGTATTCGTAAATTTTAACTCCCGCCTCCAGAAGGGGCGGATAGTGGGCCCGGGTAACCTCAAAGACGTACCGTTTGTCAGGGATATGGGGGGTGATGATGCGCACATCTACCCCGGACTTGGCGGCGTTACAGAGGGCAGTGTTGGTGGCCACGTCAATAATCAGATAGGGGGTTGTAATATAGATATAGTTCTTGGCCTTTGCGATCATGTTGAGGTAGACTGCCTGCCCTACTGTCTCCCGGTCCAGCGGAGTGTCGGTATAGGGCTGAACGTAGCCTGTCCAGGGCCGCACCGGGGCAGCAGGGGGGCGGAAGTATTCAAAGTCCTCATCCCAGTTGGCGATATGGTCCCACATGGTGAGAAACATCACAGTCATCGACCAGACGGCGTCCCCCTCCAGCAGAATCGCGCTGTCTTTCCAGTGGCCGAAGCGCACCCGAACATTAATATACTCATCGGCCAGATTAATGCCGCCGGTAAAGCCCACCTTGCCGTCGATAATAAGCAGTTTTCGGTGGTCCCGGTTGTTCAGGCGCAGCGACATCACCGGCATCAGCCGGTTGAATACCTGGCACTGGATCCCCTTTTTAATCAAAAGTTCATTGTAGTTCCGGGGCAGAGTAAACATACAGCCAAAATCGTCATACATCACCCGGACTTCTACGCCTTGAGCCGACTTCCGCTCCAAAATTGCCAGAATGCTGTCCCAGAAGACGCCGGGCTGGATGATAAAATACTCCAGAAAGATGTATTTCTTCGCCTTCTCCAACTCATCAAGCATCCGGGGGAAGGCGAGGTCGCCCAGAGGAAAGTATTCGGTCTCTGTGTTGGTGTAGGCGGGGCAGGCGGCACGGCGTTCCAGATAATTGGCCTGCCCGGCGGCATCGCCTCCAAGGGGGAGCAGGTCGTCGGCCTTGAAGTCATCCTTCAGGGTGGCGAAGGATTTCTCCAGCATGCCCTTCATCCGATTCTGTGTGCGTTTGGGAATATAGCCGCCCCCTACCATCAGATAGAAGACGCCGCCGAAGATGGGAAAGGGCAAAATCAACAGGAGCCAGGCAATTTTATAGCCGGGCTCCATACGGCTGCCTACAATGGCGATGGCGGCGGCTACGCTGAGGGTGATACAGCACCAATAGAAAACTTCAGTGGCAGAAAAGGAAATCACCATTACGGCCAGTGCGGCGATCTGGACCAGCAGAGCCAGCGCGACAAATACCGAGCGGTGAAGAAGGATATAGAGCAACTTTTTCACGGGGATTTACCTCCCGGCAGGGTTGGAGATTTACGGGGAGCGGTTTTCGGTTGCGGACCGGTTCTATACTTGATGGAGAGAACAGGAAACCCTGCCGTTTACAATTTCAATCAAACCATAGCTGGATTGGGCGGGACCGGGGTTCATCATCCACAGCCCATCTTCCAACTGACGGCATAGAGGAACGTGGGTATGGCCAAAGAGAAGGATGTCCGCACGGACAGCTCGGGCGTCTGATATGGCCGCATCATAGCCGCTCTTGACTCCCCAGCGGTGACCGTGGGAGAGGAGAATGGATTTTCCTGACAAAGTAATCTGCTTTTTGACAGGCGTGGCTGTCCCCCATCCGTCGCAGTTGCCGGGAACAAGGCAGAACGGCAGCTTGGGATAGTGCTGTGCCACCTCCTCTGCGTCGTCCATCAAGTCCCCGAGATGGATCACCTGGTGGGGCTGATGCCTGTCAATTGCGGTATACATTCCGGACAGGGAGCGGTGGGAATCAGAAAAAACTAAAATATTCAAGGAGTGTCACCTGGACCTTTCTTCGCATATACTGGAGTAAAACCTGCGGGGAGTGATATATAATATGGAACGTTCAGAAAAGGGCCGGATGGCGGAGCTGATGAAAAATCGGGAAGCAATCAGCCAGCTGGCCCAGTCCAGCGACGCGCAGAAGCTGATGGCTCTGCTGAAGCAGCAGAGCGGAGGTGTTCAGCAGGCGGCTCAGGCAGCAGCGGCGGGAAATCCCAGCCAGCTGATGGCCATGATGGAGCAGCTGATGAACAGCAAGGAGGGGGCTGAGCTGGTGGATCGGATCGGCGCTCAGGCCAAACAGGCGGGGCTGGAGTAGATCAGCCATCTTCTCTGACTGTGGTCCAGCGAGCCGCTCGAAGGAAATGGACAGAAGGAGACTCGAGTGACAAGGGGGGATTTTTGTGGCCGGCTTTGAGGAACAATTGAATTCCATTCTGGGCAATCAGGAAGCTATGGGGCAGATCATGGCTCTGGCTCGCTCACTGTCTGGAGAACAGCCGTCTGCAGCCCAGCCTCCGCCGGCTCTGGAAAGTTCAGCGGAGCAGGGTGAGACCTCGGATACCACCGAGGCGTCTGAAAATGCTCCTCCGGATCTGTCCGCCCTTCTGGGACAAATTGACCCCAAGATGATTCAGATAGGTATGGAGGTTTTCCGGCAGGTCCAGAGCACCGAGGACCGGAATGCCGCCCTGCTCAAAGCCCTGCGTCCCTTTCTCAGAGAGGAGCGCAGGGCCAGGCTGGACCGGGCCCTTCAGATTGCCCGGACGGCCAAGCTGGTCCGGGTGGCGCTGGGCGTTTTGGGCGGGAAGGAGGGGGAGCGTGTATAATCGTTATATCCCGGCGGACATGTCTTATACTCGGGTGGAAGAAAATTCCATCGACAGTGTTTCCAGCCAGGAGAGCCGCCCCCATCAACTACCCTTCCGCCTGCCAGAGCTTCTGTCCGGCAAAAAGACGCTTTTCGACAGTGAGGGGCTGTCTGGTCTGCTGAAATCTCTGCATCTGGACCGTATTGACAGCGGCGACGTGCTTCTGCTGTTGATTATGCTGTACTTATTGGTGGAGGGGGACGACCTGGAGCTGGTCATTGCGTTGGGGCTTGTCCTGCTCATGGGACTGGGTGAGGATTCATCGGAGAAGCCTTAGATCATCCGCCCGCCTTGTGCAGAATTTCCCCGTCTGGCAGGGAAAACTCTGCACTGCTGGGGCAAGGCGTCTGAACAGGGGAGTAGGCGGTCATGCGGTAGACAAGACGGTTGTCCTCCTCCGTCTCGGCGGAGACCAGCAGACCGCTGGCTGTGCTGATCCAAAAGCGCTGTAGCTGTTGGGAATCGGTTCTCTGAACGTCGACCCGGATACAGGGGAGTTCCCCCCGAGTCTCATATCCTGCGGCGGCGATCTCATCTGAAGCCAGTGTCAGCACCGTCTCATAAGTGGGAATGTGCTGCGCCAGATCAGAGGAGCGTTCGTCCGCCGGGGCCTGTCTGTACTGCGAGGATCCGTCATACCAGTAGTAAAGAAAGCCGTCACCGGTCAAATCATGGCGGACCACGCCGGAAGGCAGGGACTGCCGGCTGTGGGACCAGCCGCCGTCCACCCAAACCTGAACCTGGGTGGAGGAGGAACCCTCCGGCCAGAAGGTCTCTACCGTCAGCTCACGGTAATAACTGGTGGGCCGGGACAGGGTTGCCACAACGCTGGCGATAGTTTGAGTGGTGATTTCGATCCGTTGATAGTCCTGTCCCTGACTGCCGGTGCCGGAGGTATCTCCCGGGCCGGCACTGGAGGAGGGAAGGATCACCTCTGGAGTATTAGCGGCAAAAAGCACCCGTCCAAAGCTGGTAAACATGGCCGCAGCCATGAGAAGGATAATGGCGGCCGCGATAACCAAACGTTTTTTTTGCTCCAAGAGCTTAACCTCCAAATTCCTCCGGCGGAGTCTCACGCTTGCCGAAGTGCCAGGAGATGGCGTCGGCAATGCGGCGGCAGGCGT
The DNA here is from genome assembly GCA_949747935.1 of uncultured Eubacteriales bacterium. The sequence continues at coordinate 3,025 of CATKHE010000202.1, read as the reverse complement.
GCCCGTCGCCATATGGGTTGGCGGCCCGGGACATCTCAGCATAGGCGGAGGGATTATCCAGCAGTTCGTCCGCCAATTCCACAATGCGGCCATAACGCACTCCCGCCAGCTTTACCGTTCCGGCGGTGACAGCCTCTGGGCGCTCGGTTTCCGTACGAAGGACAAGCACCGGCTTGCCCAAGGCAGGAGCCTCCTCCTGAAGGCCGCCCGAATCAGTCATAACCAGACAGCACCGGGCCATCAGGTTGTGCATCTCCCTCACGTCCAAGGGAGGGATCAAGTGGACATTTTCAATCCCGTCCAAGTGGCGGTGGGCGCACTCCTGTACTACAGGGCTGAGGTGGACAGGGTAAACCAGCTCGGCCTCCGGATGGGCCTGGGCCACGTGGGCAAACGCGGCCATAATGTCTTCCATAGGCTGACCATAGTTTTCCCGGCGGTGGCAGGTAATTAAAATCACTTTCTGATTTACATAATCAAGCCGATTGAGCATTGCCTCAGAAAAAGCGAAATCTCTTATAACAGTTGTCTGGAGAGCGTCTATAACGGTATTTCCAGTTAAAAAGACTCCTTGAGTAATGTTTTCCCGAACCAGGTTATCCCGATTGGAGCGGGTGGGGCAGAAGTGGAGGTCGGCGATGGAGCCCACCATCTTCCGGTTCATCTCCTCGGGGTAAGGGGACCATTTATTGCAAGTGCGCAGACCGGCCTCCACGTGTCCCACCGGAATTTTATGATAGAAGGCGGACAGGGCTCCCGCGAAGGTGGTGGAGGTATCGCCATGGACCAGAACCAGGTCGGGCTGCGTCTCCTCCAGTACACGGTCCATCCCGGTCAGGCACTTGGAGGTGATGGTGGACAGAGTCTGCCGGGGCTCCATAATGTCCAAATCATAGTCAGGCTTCAGGCGGAAAATATCCAGCACGGAGTCCAACATCTCTCTGTGCTGCGCAGTGACACAGCATAGGGCTTTAAATTCAGGGCGGCGGTTCAGCTCCAGGGCCAGAGGCGCCATTTTAATCGCCTCAGGACGGGTGCCAAAGACAGTCATTACCTTGATTTTGCTCATTTGTCCGACCGGTCCTCCTCACCAAAGAAATTTTCGCTGTTTGTGGGCCGGCTGCGCCGGGGTTTTGCGATCCGGCTGCCGCCGGGCTGTACGGGGGTGTCACCGCCGGATCTGTCCAGGTACAGCTTGCCAGCCACGGCTCCAGCAGCGCACAGAGCGAGCAGAAACAGCATGGCCCGGACCACGCCGATGGTGGTGAGTACCACGGCGGACAGGCCCAGGATGGCGCTGATGATATACAGCACCGCCACGGCCTGTTTCTGTGTAAAGCCCATGTCGATCAGTCTGTGGTGGATGTGACCTCTGTCCGGCTTCATAGGGGATTGGCCGCGGGATACCCGGCGCAGGATAGCGAAGCAGGTGTCGAAGATGGGCAGACCCAGCATGAGGAAGGGGACGGCGAAGGAGATAATGGCGTAAAACTTGAACAGGCCTTGAATAGATACCACCGCCAGAACGAACCCCAAGAAGGTGGCTCCGGTATCGCCCATAAAGATCTTCGCGGGGTTCAGATTGTAGGGCAGGAAGCCTATACAGGCTCCGGCCAGGGCGGCCATCAGGATAGCTACGTCGGGCTCCGCCACACTCAAGGCGATGACCAGCATGGTCATGGAGCTGATGGTGGACACGCCGCAGGCCAGACCGTCCAGTCCGTCAATCAGGTTGACAGCGTTGGTGATGCCCACAATCCACAGGACGGTAATGGGGATTCTCAGCAAGCCTAGCTCCCAGAAGGGCTCTTTACTGAAAATATTTGGATTTGACAGAAATTCAATGCAGTTGCCGTGGATTACGGCAATCAAAGCTGCGCTGATCTGGATAAAGAACTTGGGCAGGGCGGGTAAGGCCAGAATATCGTCAAAAATTCCCAGAATTACAATGACCACGCTGCCCAGCAGCATCCCTCTCAATTCAGGGGTGAGAGGGAGAAAAATCAGCACACTGAGAATAAATCCAAAAAAGATGGCCAGTCCCCCCAAGCGGGGGATGGGGTGATCGTGCATCCGGCGGGCGTCCTTGGGTATGTCCACGGCCCCTACCCGAAAGGCCAGGGAGCGGACCACCGGCGTGGAGATCAGGGATACCAGAGCGGCGACCAGGAGGGCGGCTGAGGCCAGCCCTACAGCGGAAAGTTGGATTGGCATAGTAAAGTTTCCTCTTTTATCTGTGGGTTTCGAGATATAGAGCAAGGACTCTGTCCTACACGATGGGACAGGAACCTACCGGGCCACAAAGCCCACCTTCTTATATCCCTTGCGCAGGGTCTTGTTGGCCACGTAAGAGGCCCTCTCCGCCCCAGCCTTGTAGACGCTTTCCAGATAGGCCTTGTCCGCCAGCAGACGCTCGGTCTCCTCCCGGATGGGCCGCAGGGTCTCCACTACGGCTTCGCCCACGGCGGGCTTGAGCGCGCCGTAGCCCCGACCGTCGAACTCCGCCTCAATCTCTTCAAAGCTCTTACCGGTGGCGGCGGCGTAGACCTGGATCAGGTTGGATACGCCGGGCTTGGCCGCCGGGTCATAGCGGACGGGCTTTACCGTGTCGCTGTCGGTGACAGCCCGCTTGAATTTGCGGGCGATGTCCTCTGGCTTCTCCATAAGGAAGACGCAGCCCTCGGGGTTGGACTTGCTCATCTTGGAGGAGGGGTCGTTCAGGCTCATGATCCGGGCCCCTACCTTGGCGATGTGGGGCTCGGGGACCTTAAACACATCGCCGTAGATGCCGTTGAACCGTTCGGCGATGTCCCGGCAGATCTCCACATGCTGCTTCTGGTCCTCCCCAACCGGAACATAGTCGGGCTGGTAGAGAAGGATGTCAGCGGCCATCAGGGCGGGGTAGGTGAACAGGCCGGCGTTGATATTGTCCTTGTGCTTGGCGGACTTGTCCTTAAACTGGGTCATCCGGCTGAGCTCGCCGAACATGGTGTAGCAGTCCAGCACCCAGCCCAGCTGGGCATGG
>CATKHE010000201.1 GCA_949747935.1 uncultured Eubacteriales bacterium | reverse complement strand
GCGGCGTCCCGCCGGTCGTTCCCCAGAACGCGGATCAGCTCGTCGACGGGCGCCATGCGGTCCCGATGATAAACCAGATAGGCCAGCAGATTCTTCACCTTATGGGAGCGGTTGTTCCCATCGCCGACCACCGCGTCGCCGCAGGACAGGGAGAACTCCCCCAGCAGCCGGACCCGGATGACCGGCCCGGCCCGCTCCGCCCCCGCTTTTGCCTCGCCGGCGGCGTACTTTCCCGCCGCTTCCCGTTCAGATTTCATCATGCGGCACTCCTCACTTCCTTTGCGCTGTCCGCCCGTCCCGCGCCTGTGGGGCGGGCTCCGCCTCCGTTCCGGCAAACTCCCTCAGAAACGGATCAAACAGCTCCTTCTCGGCCTGCTTCCGGGCTCTGACCGCGTCCTCAAACCGGGCGTAGCCGCCCAGGTAATAGCGCCTGCCCTTAAAGCAGATGGTGGCCCGCCACAGCTTCTTAGAGGTCCACCAGTCCACCCCGGGAACACCGCTGGTGTTATTTTTTCGCACCGTCTTGGCGGCCAGCATCTCTACACAGGTGCCGTCTATATACGTCAGGCCCAGCGCGGACTCCGGCGCGGCCCTTGCGCTGAGGCAGCCGCAGCTGGAGGTATGCCCCGTGCGCAGATGGCTGGTCTTGACCACCGTTTTCCGCCCGCAGTCACACTGGCACAGCCATGCCGTCCGTCCCCCGATATTCTCCGCCGGCTCCAGTGCCGTCAGCCTTCCGTACCGCTGGCCAACCAGATCTAATTTTTTCCTGGAATGCGTCACCGCAAATTCACTCCCTGCCAACAGGAAAATATATGGAGCGGCCCGCAAGGCGTGGGTTGCGGGCCACATTTCCTATTGCGTTTTCAGGGAGGTTATGGTAGAATAATTTCGTAGAAATTAACAAAAGCGAGATCGATCGTTCTGTAAAAACGACAAATCCCGCTTGAATATATAGTTTCTTGGCCTGTGGCCCGCAACCCACACTTTATCATCCAAATTTATTCCCGGCACCACCGCTGAAAGGTCCCGTGGGTCACGTTCAGCGCCCTGGCCGCAGCCCTTCCGGAGAGCTCCCCCCTCCTCCACGCGGCCACAATTTCCCCATAGTTCTCCCCCCGCTCCTTGAAGTTTCGTCCAAAGTGGACACCCCTGGCCTTGGCCGCAGCGATTCCCTCCGCCTGCCGCTGGCGGTTGAATTCCCGCTCCGTCTGGGCTACATAGCTCAAAAGCTGAAGCACAATGTCGGCAATCAGCACCCCGGTGAGATCCTTCCCCCGTCTTGTGTCCAGTAGCGGCATGTCAAGCACCACAATGGCCACCTGTTTCTCCTTGGTCAGCTGCCGCCACTGCTCCAGAATTTCGTCATAGTTCCGCCCCAGCCGGTCGATGCTCTTGATGACAAGGGTGTCCCCGGCTTTTAACGTCTGTACCAGCCGCCGGTAGCCAGGACGGTCGAAATCCTTGCCGCTCTGTTTGTCCAGAACAATGCGGCTTTCCTCCACACCAAATTCTCTCATGGCAACCAGTTGTCTTTCCTCGTTCTGCTCCTTGGTCGAAACCCGAATGTATCCATATGTGTTCATGCTGCGCCTCCTTTTTTGATATCTTTATTTTAGAGGAGACATGAGGTTGTGCAATTTAAAGTTATTCCGGAGGAAACAAAACCGGCTGTCTCCCACAATGAGAAACAGCCGGTAAACGTAATCTTGATTGGTCTTCCTCCATATCCCCACATGTTTGCTCTCCCTCTTTTTGATAGCGCAGTCCATCGAGCACTCTGTTGAATCCGCGGGGGGCTCTGTGCAGTATTGTTGCCAGACTCGCTCCGCTGTTGTACATTTCCTTGGGAATATTGGTCTGATAGGTAATGGTGACAATAGGAGCGACCTCTCATTTTGCGTTATACTGCGAAAACATTCTTTGTTATTTGCTTCTGATCCGCCTCAGTCACTTCTATCAATTGGCACCCATATTCCAATTTGTCATCGTCTTTCTCTATAAACACGAACCATTTGAGTGAACAGGGCCGACTCCGACCGATCCTCTAGATAGTGCCGTCAATAAAAATACGATAAAATGGTTCTCAAAGAGATGGGAGGGCTGGAAAATAGGGGAAGAACAGCACCGGCATGATATAAGTGACCGAGCGCGGGAGAGAATCAGGTCTGGCGAAACAGGCCATCGCCGCCTATGAGGGCGGGGCCGAAAACAGGCTCTTCGCAGAGGCCAGCAAGGGCTGTGTCACCGCAGGTCGACCTCTGGCATCAGCTCCCGGCCTATAATCTGGAGCATTTGGTCCAGATTTTCCATCTCCTCCAGTGAGAAACGCTTTTTGACCCGATCCATGACGGAATGCAGATAGGAACTGCTGATATTGTAATACTCGATATATTTCTGAGTGGGTCTCAGATGGTATTCCCGGCGGTCATTGGAGGACTGTATCTTCTCCACATATCCCTTTTGAATCAAATTGTTGATTTTATAGGCGGCGTTTGGGGAAGAAATCCGGACAAAGGATGCAAATTCATTTACGGTGGGCTCCTTCAGCGCCAAAATGACTTCCATACAAAAGGTCTCCACCGCAGTCAGACTGGCCTCCCGGTCCTGAAAGGTGGAAAATATCTCCCGGTAAAAATGGAGCTTAAACTTGCTGTATACGTTAGCGAAGCTGTCCTCCAGCACCGTTCTCCCCCTCTTTTCTCTTCAATTTGAGGACATTATACCAGAGAAGCTCCCGTTTCGCAAGTGGTACGGCCGGCGATGGCGAATGTCAGCTCCGCTTTGCAGGCCAGCTTGCCGTCCACCCGCGCCTCCGCCGCGCCGAAACCCACCGGGCCCTTTCGTCCGGTGAGCTGACAGGAGAGCTCCAGTGTATCTCCGGGGCGGACCTGCCGCTTGAAGCGGGCGTTTTTAATGCCGCCGAAAAGGGCCAGCCGGCCTTCGCAGCCCGCCTCGGTGAGGATAGCCACCGCTCCCACCTGGGCCAGAGCCTCGATAAGGAGTACCCCCGGCATTACCTTGAAGCCAGGAAAATGGCCCTGGAAGAAAGGGTCGTTCGCGGTGACACATTTGATCCCTTTTGCGCGCTCGCCGGGGACGCACTCGGTAATTTTATCCACCAGCAAAAAGGGATAGCGGTGGGGCAGGATGGCCTCAATCTGGTCAATATTCAGCTCCATACCGTATAAACCTCCGTTGTATTTTGTGGGGCGGGACGACCCGGCCCGCCTTGCCTTGCCTCGTCTGATCTATTTCTGTCTACGGCACACCGGGGGAGTCGTACCCTGCAGATGTGCCTCCCACCGTTTCAGCACGACAGCCGCATTGTGTCCGCCGAAGCCCAGGGAGTTGGACAGGGCGATTTTGATATCCACCCTCCGGCCCTGATTGGGGACGATATCCAGGTCACAGGCCGGGTCGGGGACCCGCCAACCAACAGTGGCGGGGACAAAGCCCTCCTTGAGCGCCAGCGCGGTAAAGATGGCCTCTACCGCTCCGGCGGCCCCCAGCAGGTGACCCGTCATGGACTTGGTAGAGCTGACCATCAGCTTCTCCGCGTGGTCTCCGAAGACGGTGCGGATGGCCGCCGTCTCGCTGGCGTCGTTGAGGGGGGTGGAGGTGCCGTGGGCGTTGATGTAGTCCACCTCGTCTGGCTCCAGTCCCGCGTCGGCCAGGGCCTGCGCCATACAGGCCGCACCCCCAACACCGCCGGGGGCGGGGGCGGTGATGTGGTGGGCGTCGCAGTTGGCGCCGTAGCCGATCACCTCGGCATAAATTTTGGCCCCTCGGGCCTGGGCGTGGCCCAGCTCCTCCAACAGAAGGGCGCCCGCCCCCTCGCCCATGACAAAGCCGGAGCGCCCGGCATCGAAGGGAATAGAGGCCCGCAGGGGGTCCCGTCCCTCATGCAGGGCCTTCATGGCAGTAAATCCTCCCATGGCCAGGGGGGTAATCGCCGCCTCGCCGCCGCCGCACAGCATCACTTCGGCGTAGCCGTCCCGGATGTGCCGGAAGGCATCCCCCACGGCGTTAGTCCCCCCGGCGCAGGCGGTCACCACGCAGGAGCACATCCCGCGAAAGCCATAGCGGATGGCCATGTGGCCCGCCGCCATGTTGGAGATAATCATGGGGATCATGAAGGGAGAGACCGTGTCGTAGCCCCGCTCGCTCCCCCGCCGGTGGGCCGCTCCCACCGTCTCGAAGCCGCCGATGCCGCTGGAGAAGATCACCCCGCAGCGGTCCAGCCGCTCCGCCGCCCGGTCCAGGCCGGCGTCGGCCATACATTCGTGCGCCGCCGCCAGGGAAAGCTGGGTGAAGCGGTCCATCTTCTTGGCTTCCCGCTTTCCCAGCAGGGCGTCCAAATCCAGATTTTTCACCTCGCCCGCCAGCTTCACCTTCATATCCGCCGTGTCGTAGCGGGTGATGGGGCCGATGCCGCACCGACTGGCCTTGACGGCCGCCCAGCTCTCTGGAATGGAATTCCCCACCGGGTTGACCGTGCCCATACCGGTAATTACCACTCTGCGCTTTTCCATGCTGTTCACCTCGTTAAACCGCCATGCCGCCGTCCACACACAGTACCTGACCAGTGATATAGCCGCATTCCGGCGCGGCGAAGAAGGCCACTGCCCGGGCTACCTCCTCCGGGGAGCCGGGCCGGCCCTTGGGGATGGTGGCCAGTATGGCCTGCCTGGCCTTGTCGGGCAGGGCGGCAGTCATGTCCGTCTCGATATAGCCGGGGGCCACGGCGTTGACGGTAATGTCCCGGCCGGCCAGCTCCTTGGCGGCCGCCTTGACCAGTCCCAGCACTCCCGCCTTGCTGGCGGCGTAGGCGGTCTGGCCGGGGTTGCCCCGCAGGCCCACCACGCTGGACAGGCAGACAATCCGCCCGTATTTCTGCCGCAACATCACCTTTGCCGCCGCTTTTGTACAGAAATAGGCCCCCTTCAGGTTGGTGTCCAGGGTCTTGGTAAAGTCCTCCTCCTTGGCGGTCATGAGCAGACCGTCCCGGGAGATGCCGGCATTGTTCACCAGAATGTCCAGCCGGCCGAACCGCTCCTTCACCGCCGCCGCCAGGGCGTCGCAGGCGGCGGAGTCGGACACGTCGGCTTGAAAGGCCTCCGCCTCCACCCCCAGCTCCCGGCAGAGCTTTACCGTCTCATCCGCGGCCCGGCTGTTGCCCGCATAGTTGACGGCCACCGCCGCCCCCCGCCGGGCCAGTGCCAAACAGACGGCCCGCCCGATCCCTCGGCTGCCGCCGGTAATCAGGGCCACGTTTCCATCCATGCTCATGCCGTTTCTCCTTTCAAGGCTGACACCACGCTGTGGAAGTCCGCCGCTGTGTCGATGTGATAGGTCTTGATACCGGGGGCGGTCTTCTTAAAGAAGCCGCACAGAGCCTTCCCCGGTCCGATCTCCACCACCGTGTCGACACCGTCCGCCTCCATACGTCGGATGGTGTCCTCCCAGTAGACGGAGGACTGGACCTGCCGCTCCAACAGGGCGGGGATGGTGTCCCCCGCCTCCATTGGGCCGCCCTTGCAGTTGAAATAGACGGGGAAGGCCATGGGGTCGAAGTCGATGGTCTTAAAATACCTTGCCAAGGCGTCCCCGGCGGGCCTCATCAGCCGGGTGTGGAAGGGGCCGCTCACTTTTAAAGGCATACACCGCTTGGCCCCCAGCGCCTTCGCGATCTCCCCGGCCCGGTCCACCGCCGCCCTCTCCCCGCCGATGACCTGTTGGCCGGGACAGTTGTAGTTGCAGATCTGGACCGTTCCCAGCTCTGCCGCCCGGTCACAGGCGGTCTGGAGTCCCTCCTGGTCCAGGCCCAGCACGGCAGCCATGGAGCAGTCCAGTCCGGCGGCGGCCTCCTCCATGGCCTTGCCCCGGAGGGCTACCGTGGAGATCACCGTCCCCCGGCTGAACACCCCGGCGGCGTAGAGGGCGGAGTACTCCCCCAG
>CATKHE010000200.1 GCA_949747935.1 uncultured Eubacteriales bacterium | reverse complement strand
GGGGAAGACGGTGAGCTGGCAGTCGCTGAACACCGACGTGGCCGAATACAGCGGCAGCCGGATCGTGGGCCGGGGACCCGGCAAGACCACCCTCACCGCATTTGTCAGCGGCGGAATCTATGAGGCCAGCGTCACTGTGGAGGTGGAGGCCGATCCGGAGTCCACCATCGATCTGACGGACGACCCCATTAAGGTGACGGATCTGTTGAATTTCAGCGATCTGAAGTCTGATTTCCGCCTTCAGGCCGGGGGACGGCTGTCCCACCTCACCGGCATGCGGGTGGACACCAGTATGGGCACCCTCTATTACAACTACCACTCCGAGGCGGAGCCCGGCCAGGGTGTGGCCCAGGCGGAGAACTTCTATCTGACCCCCGGCATCGGCCAGAAGGACCTGTCAAAGGTTACCTTTGTCCCCAAGCCGGACTTCACCGGCGGCACGGTAGTCATCTATTACACCGCTGTCTCAGACCGGTATGAGAATTACTCCTGCCGCATCCTGCTCACGGTGAAGCCCAAGGGCAGCGCCTCCGCCCTTTCCCTGTCCACCGGCTACAACACTCCGGTGCGTTTCAGCGGCGCGGAGTTCGACCGGGTCTGTCAGGAGCTTCACGGCGTCAGCTTGAGCAGCGTCACCTTCACCCAGCCCGCCCAGCGCCAAGGAACCCTGTACACCAACTATGTCAGTGCTAGCAACTATGGCAGCATCATCTCCACTAACAGGCAGTACACCCGGAAGGAGCTGGACGACATCTGGTTTGTCCCAGCCCCGGGAGTCTCCAACAGTACGGTAACTGTCTACTACACCGCCCGGGGCGCGGGCTCGTCCAGCGCCATCTACTCCGGTCAGATCAGCATCTATGTGCGGGACAGCAGCGCCATCAGTGTGGGCGGCCCGGTCTACAACACTGCCAATGGCGGCGCAATCAGCTTTGATGACCGGGATTTTGAGGACTATCGCCAGCAGGTTCTCCCCGGGGGCGACACCCTGAGCTCGATCCAGTTTGACTACCTGCCCGACTCCTCTCAGGGCACGCTGTATTACGACTACCGCTCCGCCTCCAGCACGGGCAGCCGGGTCACCGCCGGCACCGACTACTTCTACGGCACCCGGGCCCCCCGCCTGGAGCGTATCGTCTTCGTCCCCGCCTCCGACTTCACCGGGACCATCCGCCTTCCCTTCACCGCCTGGGACAAGGACGGCAACCGCTTCTCCGGCCGGGTGGAGATCAACGTCCGGGGCAGCAGCGGCACCGGCGACATCCGATACACCTGTTCTCCGGGCCGGTCGGTGAGCTTCCTCAACAGCGATTTCACCAGCCTGTGCCGGGACCTGACAGGGCGTACCCTGAACTATATCATCTTCCAGGAGCTGCCTGACCGCTATGACGAGGGCTCGATTTATCACAATACCAACAGCCGGGTCAGTTCCACGGGGACCAGATATTACGCCAACACCTCCAACTCCAACCGGATCAGCCGGCTGTCCTTCAAGGCGGCCAGCGGCTTCTTCGGCACGGTGGATATCCCCTTTGTGGGCTACGCCTCCAACGGCGACTCCTTCGACGGCGTGATCAGTATCAGCTCCAGCGGCGTCACCGACTGGACGATCCGATACACCACGCCCAGCAACGGTGCGGCCAAGTTCGACCGGGAGGACTTCGACAGCCTCTCCCAGTGGGACAGCAGAGAGGACGTCTCCTCGGTCCGTTTCAGCATTCCCTCCACCAGCCAGGGCGACCTCTACCGCAACTACCGTTCCACCACCAGCAAGGGAACGCGGATCAGCTCCAGCAGCACCTCCATCTCCGCCAGCAGCCTGAACCAGGTGGCCTTTGTCCCCAATAAGAACTTTATGGGCACAGCATATATCGACTTCACCGCCACCTCCAAGGGGGGCGGCACCTTCACCGGTACGGTGGAGGTTGTGGTGGACCGGGCGGCGGCGGACGCTACGGCGTCCTATTACACCCGCACTGTCCCTGTCCACTTCGACAGCCAGGACTTCCGGGAGGGCACCCGCACCCTGCGTTCCATCAAGTTTGACTCCCTGCCCTCCTCCGACATGGGCTATCTGTACTATCAGTACAGCAGCCCTATGCGCCACGGGAGCCGGGCGGCCGCCGGAACCGTGTACAACGCCAGCGGGCGGGACAGCCTGATCTCTGAACTGACCTTTGTACCCCGCGCCGGCTACACCGGAACGGTGGTGATTCCCTATACCGGCACCAATTCCAACGGCACCACCTTCGACGGCGAGGTGCTCATCAATGTCTCTCCCGTTTACGGCTCCTCCTATTTTAACGATATGAGCGGCTACAGCGACGACCAGCGGGCGGCGGTGGACTTCTGCCGGGAGATCGGCGTGACCGACGGCATGGGTCCCAGCCAGTTTGGGCCGGAGTACTCCATCCGCCGGGGAGATTTTGCCAAAATGGTGTATCAGGCCTTTGAGCTGAATCCCACCTCCAACCGGGGGGTGTTCCATGACGTGCCCGACAGCGCCTACTACGCTCAGGCGGTGAACACGCTCTACTCCCTGGACATTGTGGGCGGCGTCGGCGGGGGATATTTCAATCCGGAGGGCACGCTGACCCGACAGGACGCCGTGTGCATGATTCAGCGGACCATGCGGGCGGTGGGGATGGATTCCTATGACGGAAATGCCAGCTATCTGTATAACTATCTGGACGGCGGCGACGTCGGCGGCTACGCCCAGGGGGCGATGTCCTTCGCGATGCAGAAGGGCTATCTGCCCGTCAGCGGCGGTCGGCTGGAGCCCCACCAGCCCCTGACCCGGGTGGATATGGCCCAGATGATCCACCGGGTTCTGACCTACTGAGCCGTCAATATCCCGGGATAAGATGAAATGCACCCCATTCGCCGGAGGGATACCGTCCGGCGAATGGGGCGCGCTGCTTGAAAAACGGAAAAATGCCTTGGGCATGCTGACATTTTCAAACAAGCCCTAAGTGGGGGAGAAGGGAAGACAGTACCGCAGGTCGGTGAGCGTCGTGTCCGCTGTCAGCGCCATCTCCAGACTGTGCCCGTCCCAGACAAAGCCGTGCTTTTCGTAAAAGCGCCGGGCGCGGTCATTCTCCCGGAGGACGTACAGGAAACAGCCGGGATAGCCCGCCGTGTTCAGACGGCGGAGGACCTCCTTCATCACGGCGGAGCCATACCCCTGTCCCCAATAATCCGGATGGGCGTAGAGGGAGACCAGTTCTCCCCAGTCGGCCAGGCCGGGGGAGCTGAAAGCGCAAATGGTGTCCCCGGCGGACTGATCCACCCGGGCGGGGCCGTAGGTGGCACAGCACAAGGGCTGTTCCCCGTCATACAGCAGAAGGCCGTGGTAGCGGCCCTCCGCGTAGTTTTGACGGAAAACCGGGACCCAGCGGTTGTCGGTAATTTCCCTGGCCATGTAGTCTGCGGGGATGCTTTCCCGGTAGGCGGCCCGCCAGCCTAGGGCGTGAAGGAGGGACATGTCCTGAAAATGCTGTTCCCCACAGGCATTGACAAGGCGCTCCATAAGGGCACCACCTTTCTCAATAAATATAGGGGCGGCTATCAGCCGCCCGCGGGCGCATACTATGCGCCCCTGAAAGAATCATCCCAGCCTTACGATCTGCTCGATAGGCAGGGAGCACAGCGCCGCCTGGGCCTCGCTGCGCAGGCCGTGCTCGGTGTTGATGGCCTCCATAATGGGGTTGCGCAGCTTGGTTGGAACCACAATGGCTACAACCTCGCGCTCGGCCTTCAGCTCCACCTCGTAGGCCTGCTCCAACTCCTCCCGGCCGGTCAGCCGCCCCTTGATGACGGTGCCGCCCCGGGCCCCGTGGGCCTTGGCGGTGGACATCACGTCGTCGGTGCAGCCCTGGGCGCACACCACCAGGATCAGACTGTTTTCAGTTCGTTCCATACGGTCTCCCTCTTTCTCCTTTAAGCTCTCGGCGTGGTAGGCGGCCAGGTTGGCGATCAGGCTGTTCAGCCCCGACACGGGGATGGAGACCACGATGCCGGCCCCGCCGGTGTGTCCCCGCAGCTCGTTGTCCAGGTCGTGAAGCAGCTTTTTCGCAGCGGAGGCGGCGGCAAAGCTGATGACCACGTCCTTCTCGCTGGAGCCCAGGCCCAGGATATCCATAATTTCTGAGGTGGCGGTGCCCTTGCCGGCACATTGGATGTGGATGGGGACCTGGTGCTTGTGGTAGAGCCGCCGCATGGCGATGCCCTGTCCCCGCTCCACAATGGAGAGGATCACTTTCATCGCTTCCATAAGAGCACCTCTCTCAGTCAAAGTAAAGGACCATGTCCTCCACCCGCTCCATGCGGGAGCGCAGGCGGCGGCGGTCCAGCCTGTGGCGCAGGATACTGGACAGACCCATGACCTGAATGGTCACCAGGGGGGTCATGGCCACCATGGCCACGATGCCGAAGGCGTCGGTCATCATATTGCCCCCCAAGGCGTGACAGGCCCCCTGGGCGAAGGGGAGGAGGAAGGTGGCTGTCATAGGTCCGCTGGCCACGCCGCCGGAGTCGAAGGCGACGCCGGTGAAGATGCCGGGTACCACGAAGGTGAGGCCCAGGGAGATGGCGTAGCCAGGGATGAGCAGCCAAAAGATGTTCAGCCCGGTGAGCACCCGGACCATGGCCAGCCCCACCGAGACGCACACGCCGGCAGACAGGGCCAGCCCCATGGCCTTGTGGGAGATAGAGCCGTTGGAGATCTCCTCCACCTGCTTGGTGAGGACGGCCACGGCGGGCTCCGCCTTGACGATGTAGTAGCCGATGAGCATGCCGATGGGAATCAGCAGCCACTTGGAGGTACCGTTGGCGATGGTGGCGCCGATGAGCTGTCCGGCGGGCATAAAGCCCACGTTAACCCCGCACAGGAAAAGAACCAGCCCGATATATGTATACAGCAGGCCCGTGCTGATGCGCATAAGCTGTCCCCGCTTAAAGCGGCGGGTAATGGCCTGAAAGACCAGAAACAGTCCGGCGATGGGCAAAAGGGCCTTGGCCACCTCTCCCAGGTAGGTGGGGAAGGACTGGTAAAAGAACCGGGCCGCCTGGGCGGTATTGGGAATGGAGGGAATGACGGTGAGATGGGAGGCGGCCTCCTGGGGCTTGTAGATGATGCCCAGCAGGAGCACGCACAGGATGGGCCCGATGGAGCACAGAGAGATCAGGCCGAAGCTGTCGCTGGCCGAGTTTTTGTCGCTGCGGGTGGAGGCGATGCCCAGGCCCAGAGACATGATGAAGGGCACGGTGATGGGGCCGGTGGTAACGCCGCCCGAGTCAAAGGAGACGGGGATAAAGTTCCCCGGAGCCAGAGCGGCCAGGGCAAAGACGATGCAATAAAACACCAGCAGCAGCCGGCGCAGGGGGACCCCCCTGCGGATGCGCTGGGTGGCCGCAACCAGGAACAGGCCTACCCCCACCGCCACAGTGAGAATGAGCACGATATTGTCGATGGCGGGCACCTGGTTGGCCAGCACTGTCAGGTCGGGCTCAGCCATGGTGGTGAGGACCCCCAGCAGGAAATAGACCGCCACGGGGATTAACAAGTGCTTGCTTTTGCTTACCGTGACGCCCACGCCCTCCCCCATGGGGATCATGGACATGTCCACCCCCAGGGTGAACAGACCCATGCCGCCCACCAGCAGGATGGCTCCGAAGAGGAACAGCACCAGTGTGCCCGGGTCCAGGGGGGCAATGGTGATGGACAGCAGAAAAACAATGGCCGTGATGGGGAGCACAGAGGCCATAGATTCCTGTATTTTTTCTTTGAGCTGCTTGTTCAGACGCAACGCCCCTGCCCCTTTCAGTTTGATAGCTCCATTATAACGCAGAACGGGGGGATTTCCCAGCCCCTTAATACAATCTTTATGCCAGCCCGGATTTTTTTAACATGGTACATAGCAAAAAATAAGGATTGTATTTTCGCCGGGAAAGAAATATAATAAAAAGGAAAACGCCCACACGACATAGAGAATAGGAGGATACAGCAATGGCTATGGAATACAGAAACCTGATGGAGGACATTGTGCTCCAGAATCTGGACCGGGTGATCGAGGGCGGGGGCGGTTGCACCTGCGACGCCTGCAAGTCGGATATCATCGCCTATACCCTGAACCACCTGGAACCCCACTACGTGGCCACCCGCCAGGGCCGGCTGCTGGTCAAGCTGCAGAGTTATGAGCTCCAATCCCGGGCCGACGTGGTGGCCGCGATCAGCGAGGCCGCCGTCATGGTGGCCAAGCACCCCCGTCACGGGAGAGAATAAAAATCCTGTCCCTGTTTTTGCTTTTACTATTGCAATCCTGAAAAAGGTATATTATAATGGATGCAGAAAGGCGCCTTTCTAACCTTTAGCATTGCTAAAGGTTAGAGGCCTTCAAAACAGAAAAGAGAGGTACAAACCATGAGAAAACTAAAAAAAGCGTTTTCCCTGACCTTGGCGTTAGCATTGTCTCTGGCCTTGGCCGCCCCTGCCTTTGCAGCTGACACGGTGAAGGTGCTGGAGGACAAAGAGTACGGCGTCAAGGTCACCCTGAACGGCTTTCTGCGGGAAGAGACCCACCGCTATTATGTGGATGGTATCTTCTACTATGATGAGGATACGGGTGAGCCGATAACTGAGGAGGCCCGCGAGTTCACGATCTGCGTGGTAGCGGACAATTCCACCGTCACCTTGGAGGCCCTTGAGGGATGGAAGTACGGCGACCCCGTCCTGGAGGGCATCAACAAGTGGACCTACCTCCAGAAGCCTGCGGACCAGGATTCGCCGGAATATGCGGCACATCAGGATTTCATGAATAACATGGAAAGCTATGCTTACGATGGCGGATATGCTTGGTGGTGGGACCCTGAACTCAAACGCTTTCATTCGGAAAACGGCCCCGCGTGGCCGTTGGTGAAGGCAGTGACCAATACCGTCTCTCCAACGGAGGAGGGATATACTCTTTATCTTGACCTGGGATATGGTGTCGCCTGGATGTGCGAAAGCGACTACGCCAAGCTGGTGCCCGTCGGGATGGAGCAGCCCGGCCAGTCTGAGCAGCCCACTGAACCCGGCCAGCCTGCTGTTCCTGACGCTCCCGGTACATACACCGTGAAAAAAGGCGACAGCTGGAGCAGCATCTGCACTAACTTCTACGGCACCAACGCCCAGCGGTATGAGCTGATAAAGGCAAACAAGAACGCCGCTCTGAAGGAGGGCGCTGTCATCACCCTGCCTGAGAAGCTGGGCAAGGACACCCTGATCCCTGCCCCCACGGCTGGCGAGGGCGAGAAACTGTACACCGTCAAGGCCGGCGACACCCTGGGCAAAATTGCCGCCGCCGAGTACGGCAGGGCCAGCGAGTATCAGGCTATCTTCGAGCGCAACACCGACCGACTGAAAAACATCAACACCATCTACGAAGGACAGGTGATTGTCCTGCCCGCCAAAAAGTAATAAGCGGCATAAAAAGCGGCCGGTGATTCGAGTGGTCACCAGCTGCTTTTTTATCGCAGGAACAGCCGCAGCAGCCTGTTTTTGAGAGGGGTATAGGGGGCGTACCGGACGGGCAGGTCGATGAGGGCGGATTTTTTCACGATGCTTTTCCGGTGGGAGAAGGTGTCGAAGCTGGCCCGGCCGTGGTAGCCGCCCATCCCGCTGTTTCCCACGCCCCCGAAGGGCATCCGGCTGGTGGCCAGATGGATGATGGTGTCGTTGATGCAGCCGCCCCCGAAGGAGGCTCGGCGCAGGAACAGCTCCTGAACTCTCTTTTCCCGGGAAAAGAGATAGAGGGCCAGGGGGCGGGGCCGGGCGTTGACAAATTCCAGCGCCTCCTCCACCCGGTCGAAGGGGAGGACGGGCAGTACCGGCCCGAAAATTTCCTCCCCCATCACCGGGTCCTCCGGGGAGACGCCGTCCAGCACAGTGGGCTGAATCTTCAGGGCGTCCGGGTTGCTCCCGCCGCCCAGGACCACCTTGGACGGGTCAATGAGGCCCAGCACCCGGTCAAAGTGCTTCCGGTTGACCATGCGGACATAGCCGTTGTTGTCCAGGGCGTCGCCGTATTGCAGGGAAATCTGCTTGCGGAGGTGGGCCAGGAAGCGGTCCTTCACCTGCCGGTCGATGAGCAGATAGTCGGGGGCCACGCAGGTCTGGCCGCAGTTGAGCAGCTTGCCGAAGACAACCCGCTTGGCGGCCAGCTCCAGCCGGGCGGTGGCGTCCACAATGCAGGGGCTCTTGCCTCCCAGCTCCAGGGTGACGGGGGTGAGGTGCTTTGCCGCCTTGGACATCACCTCCTTGCCCACCGCTGCCCCGCCAGTGAAGAAGATGTAATCAAATTTTTGGTCCAGAAGGGCCTGGTTTTCCGCCCGGCCCCCCTCCACCACGGCCACGTACTCCGGAGGGAAGCACTGGGACAGGATATCCCGAATGACCGCCGAGGTGGCGGGGGAGTAGGCCGAGGGCTTCACCACACAGCAGTTTCCGGCGGCGATGGCCCCGATGAGGGGCTCCATGGTGAGCAGGAAGGGGTAGTTCCAGGGGGACATGATGAGGACCACCCCATAGGGCTCCTGAACGGTGAAGCTCCGGGCGGGAAACTGGGCCAGGGGGGTGAGGTGGTTCCGGTCCCTCATCCAGCGGGCCAGCCGCTTTTCCACAAAACTCAGCTCGGACAGGGTGAGCCCTACCTCGCACATATAGCCCTCGGTGGAGGACTTGTTCAGGTCGGCCATAAGGGCGGCGCTGATGTCACGCTCATGGGCCCGGATGGCCGCGCCCAGCCGC
>CATKHE010000199.1 GCA_949747935.1 uncultured Eubacteriales bacterium | reverse complement strand
TGAGAAACTTTACCCGGCAGTTCTCCCAGCCCAGGAATTTCAAAAGACTGTTCAGCGCCGACAGCTTGGAGTTCACCGTGACCGGGCTCAGCCCGGAGGACAGCAGTTGATCCTTCCAGGCCTTCGCTGCCTCGGCTGTGACCGCCCTGCCCTCCAGCCAGGCGGCGAAGGCGCTCAGGTCCCGCCGGTACTTCTCCACCGTCCCCCGAGCCCGCTCCTCTCTGCGAAGCTGTCTCAAAAAGTCCTCCAGCTGATCCATTGTCAGCAGCCGCTCATCCATTTCAGCATCTCCTTTCTGGTTTTTGATATTTTACCCTGTTTTGGAGATATTTGCTGATATAAATTTAATAGAGTGTTGAAAATGCGGCAAGGCCGGTCCTACACAGGACCGGCCTTGCCGTGCTTCGCAAACTCCCTCGGTGGGGACCTGCGCCGTCTTCTTATTCCTGAACCAAGATCTGACTGAGGTCCAGCTCCTCTGCATCGCTCCACAGCCGTTCCAGGTCGTAGAACTTCCGGGCTTCGTCAGTAAACACATGGACCACCACCGCCGAGAAATCCATCAGCAACCAGGTCCCGCCCCGGTGTCCCTCGATGTGGTGGGCCCGCTCGCCGTTTTTCTCCGCCGCCTCCTCGCAGGCGTCGGACATGGCCTTTACCTGGGTGTTGGAGGTGGCGGTACAGATGACGAAGTAGTCGCTCAGGGTAGTAAGGCCCTCCGTCTTCAGCACCTTGATGTCGCCTCCCTTTTTGCTGTCCAGTGCTCTGGCCAGCAAAACCGCCAAGTCATAGGATTCCATCCGTTTTGCTCCTTTCTTCCTGTTTTTACTGTATTTCCTCTGTTTCCGGCTCTTTCCCGCTGTCCACAGGGGGGAAGATATCCTCCGGATCTATGGTCCCAACGCCGCCGGGATCCTCTGTCTCTTCCGGGTCAGGGCTGACGTCCTCCGGCTGCTGGGTCTCGTCCGGGCGGTCCGGCTCCTTTGGCCTGGATATTGGCGCCTGACTCAGCGCCGGGTCGGCCAGAGAGGCGTTGGTCACGCCGAAGCCGCCGCCGCTCTTTTTGTAGATCAGCTGCAGATCGCTGGCCATGATCTCGTCCACATAGGGGTTGAGGCCGTCGTTAAGCAGCTCCAGCAGCTCGTCCTGTCGGGCCACAACCATGGAGGCCTTCCGGTAAGCCACGTTATCAAAGGGCATAGAGACAAAGTTCAGGTCCTTTTCCGTGTCCATCCCCGCCGCCAGTTGGGCGAAGGCCAGGATATTGCCCACAGTCAGGTCGGTGTCCACATTCTCAGTAAAAATCTGAGCCAGGGTGGGCAGCTTCAGCAGGATTTCAGGCGCAAGGCACCGTTTCAGCACCGCTGTGAGAAAGTCCCGCTGGATCTGGGTGCGGCCCGCGTCGTAAAGGATGATGGTCTCATCGTTGTTCTTGCGGAAACGGATGACCTCCATCGCGTCCTGACCGTTCAGCAGCCGCAGGCCGGCCTTTTGGTGGATGTGCAGATCCTGTCCCGGGGTGTCATCGTCATAATCCATGTCGAAGGGGACCTCAAACTCCACACCTCCCACCGCGTCCACCAGCTTGCCGATGGCCTCCCACTGGACCAGGACATAAAAATCGGGGTAGACGCCGGTGAGCCTGCTCACCTCCTGCCGCAGGGCGGCCATGCCGTTCTCCACCCGCTCCCTATGAGGCAGGCTCCGGTCCCCTCGGTTTCGGGCGTATACCGTATTCAGGCGTTTGCTGGAGGCCGAAGTGTTGATCATGGTGTCTCTCAGCAGACTGATGGCATTGATCTTCTGTCCCTTGGTGTCGTAGGTGATGAGGATCATGGTGTCCGTCGCCCCGCTCACCGAGTCCTGTCCGCACAGCAGAAAGGTGTAGTACCCCTCTTTCCTGTCGCTCCGGGTCACATCGGGCAGTTCGCCCCCCTCGTAGAACACGTCTCCCGGCTGACTGGATTGGCTCTGGGAGATGTTCCCGCCGGGAGGGGGGACAGTTCCGGGCAGGTCGGGCACGTTGGGCAGCCTGATCCAGGAGCGAAGATACAACGTGACCCCCACGACCAGAAGGGTCAGCACCGCCAGGACCTGACACAGCCGCCAGCGCAGCTTGGCTCCCCGGTCCAGGCCGGCCAGCCAACTTCGATACTGGCTCCACCAGCCTTCCCCGGCTGTCTCCCTCTTCCCGCACTGTCTGTTGTAATCGCTCATATATCTATCCCTCTGTCGTCACTCCATGCTCCCGCAGCCACGCCTGAGCCCGCAGGGTACTCTGGTGGACGAGCAGGTTCCGGTCCTTCATCTCCTGAATGGTGGTCTCAACCCCAAGGAGGAGGGCGGCGTCCAGGTTGCGGTAGGCCAGTTCCCGCAGCCGATCCACCCCCTCGAAGTCCCGGTTTGGCTCCATGTAGTCGGCCACATAGAGGATCTTCTCCAGGGTGGTCATGTCCTCCTTGGCGGTGGTGTGCCAGAAGATGGCGTTGTATACCTCATCAGGTTCCCCAAAAACGTGTCGTGCGATACACGCCCCCGTCTTGGAATGGAGCAATTTTACCGCCCGGCGCTCCAACTCGTCCAGTTCTACGCCGTATTTCCCGCACAGCGCCAGCTGCTCCTCCAGCTCCAGATATTTGGTGCAGTCGTGCAGGATGCCCGCCCGGCGGGCCATGGTCTCATCG
>CATKHE010000198.1 GCA_949747935.1 uncultured Eubacteriales bacterium | reverse complement strand
TCTTGCCGCCCTTGGACAGGTAGGCGCCCATGACAAAGTCCAGCTGCCCGCCGGTGCCGGAGATATGCTTCAGGCCGGCGGACTCGGCGTTGACCTGGCCGAAGAGGTCCATGTCGATGGCGTTGTTGATGGAGATGAAGTTGTCCAGCTGGGCCAGGACGCGCACGTCGTTGGTGTAGTCCACCGGGGCGGCCATGACAGCGGGGTTGCGGTTGACGTAGTCGTAGAGCTTTTGGGTGCCAGCGGCAAAGGCGTAGACCTGACGCCCCTTGTCCAGAGCCTTGTTCCGCCCGGTGAGCTTGCCCGCCAGGGCCATATCCACAAAGCCGTCTACGTACATCTCAGTGTGGACGCCCAGGTCCTTCAAATCGGACTGGGCAATCATGGAGCCCACGGTGTTGGGCATGCCGCCGATGCCCAGCTGGAGGCAGGCCCCGTTGGGAATCTGCTCCACGATGAGTTTGGCCACCGCCCGGTCCACGTCGGTGGGGTCGCCGCCCCCGCCCAGCTGGGCCACGGCGGGGTTGTCACCCTCGACAACATAGTCCACATCGGCGATGTTGATCTCACAGCCGGTAAGGCCGTAAACCCAGGGCAGATTGTGGTTGACCTCCAGAATGATGACCTTGGCCTTGTCCAGCATGTCGGCCAGGTGGGAGGCGGCCAGAGCATAGCTGAAATTGCCGTGGCTGTCCATGGGGGTCACCTGGATCATAGCCACGTCCACAGTGACGTTCTCCCGGTAGAACCGGGGCAGCTCAGAGTAGCGCATGGGGGCGAAAAAGCCCATCCCCTTGCCGATAATCTTCCGGTCCACGCCGGAGCAGTGCCAGGAGTTCCAGGTGAAGTGGTCGCCAGCGTCGTCCGCTTTGGCGATCTCGGGCATCCACATGGTGACGCCCCCCCGTACCTTCACGTCGGTGAGCTCGTCCTTCCGGGCGGCCAAGGCACGGTCCAGAGCCACTGGATGGTTGGTACACCAGCCGTAGTCCACCCAGTCGCCCGGCTTCACAGCCTTGACGGCCTGCTCGGCGGTGGTCAGCTTCTGCTGGTAAAGGGCTTGATAATCCATGTTGATTTCCTCCTGTTGATGTATCTTTGATGTAGGGGCGGGTAAAACCCGCCCGTTTGCAATAAGGGACTTGTGGTCGGGAAGCGGGCGGATGATATCCGCCCCTGCTTGCCGTAACGTATTACCGCTCGATATCCAGGTAATAGGGCTTCATCAGGCTGGCCTGCTCGGTGGAATCCTTGGGCTGATTCTTCCGGAGCGGCTCAGGGGGCGCGCCGCGGGGGCGGTCCCGGCGGGGGGTCTGGCCTCCTTTTTTTTTCTTCTGGGACGCGGCTTTCTTAGGGGACTCCTCCTTCCCCTTTGCGGGCTTTTGAGGCTTGGGGGGCTGCTCAGGCTTGGCCTGTTTGTCCTTGCCCGGCTTGGCCTTCCGGGTCTCTGACTGCTTTTTCTGGCCCTTGGGCAGGATGGATGACAGCAGAGAACGCCTGGGGGCCAGCAGACGGGCTGTGGCGTCCATGATGGTATCGCTGTCCAGGGGGTTGGGCCGGTGGAATTCAGTGTTGGGCAGGGAATCCCCGGTGTCCATCAGCGCGCCGGGCCGTATCCCCCGCTTGGGGGCGGAGGAGGGCGTGGGCAGATAATCGAAGGCGTCCTCTGTCTCCCCACTCACAGTGCCTGGGCGGGTGGGGACGGCTTCACCTCGGTCAGCGCCGCCCTTCTTTTTCCGGCGTCGCTTCTTCTTGGGAGCGTCCTCCAGCCGGGCTGCCTCAGCTGCGGGCTTGGCCCTTGCCGCCTCCAGTCCGGCCTGTTCGGCGGCCTTCCGGGCCTCCTCCCGCTGGCGGCGCAGCTCCCGGGCGGCCTGACGGGCCTCGGCGTCCTCCTCATTGATGATCTTACCATTTTTGTCCCGCTTGGGGGCCTCGAAGACCCGCATGGGGAAGGGGTGGTCCTCCACCAGGGGGACCTTCCTGCCGATGAGCTTTTCAATGTCGCGGAGCAGGGGTTTCTCTCCAAAGTCGCAGAAGGCGACGGCTTCGCCCCCCCGGCCCGCCCGGCCGGTGCGGCCGATGCGGTGGACATAGGTCTCAGGCACCTCGGGCAGGTTGTAGTTGAACACGTGGGACAGCTCCTCGATGTCCAGCCCCCGGGCGGCGATGTCGGTGGCCACCAGGCAGCGTATTCTGCCGGCCTTGAAGTCGGCCAGGGCCTGCTGCCGGGCGGTCTGGCTCTTGTTGCCGTGGATGGCGGCGGCGGAGATGCCCGCCTTGCCCAGGTCTCGGGCCACCTTGTTGGCCCCGTGCTTGGTGCGGGTGAATACCAGGGCGTTCTTTGCCCGCTTCTCCTCCATAAGGTGGGCCAGCAGGGCGGTCTTGTTCCCCTTGTCCACCAGGTAGACGCTTTGGCGGATAACCTCCACTGGGGAGGAGATGGGGTCCACCGCCACCTTCACCGGGTTCTTGAGCAGGGAGTTCACCAGATCGGTGATCTCAGGGGGCATGGTGGCGGAGAAGAAGAGGGTCTGCTTCTTTTGGGGCAGCCACTTGAGAATCTTCCGCACGTCGTGGATGAAGCCCATGTCCAGCATCCGGTCGGCTCGTCCAGAACGAAGATCTCCAG
>CATKHE010000197.1 GCA_949747935.1 uncultured Eubacteriales bacterium | reverse complement strand
GAAATGATGATTTTACTGCTTGCGCCGGGGGCCGGAACGGTAAAGCTGTTGTATTGGCCGGTCATGGCGCCGCCGTATATGTTGCAGGAGTTGTCTCCATTGCGGTTGACACACCTCACACTGTTCAGCGTCAGGGTATGGCCGTTTGCGACAATATAATTACCTACGCTTGTGGAGAATTGCAGCTCCACATTGGAAAATGTTACGTCCGCGCCCAGAACAAATCCTCCGGCCCGAACGGTTATTGTTCCGTTCTGAATGGTTACAGGCTTGTCAATGACATAAGGGACGTCTGCGCTGCCGGCGCCGCCGGTATCGTTGAGCAGAACAGTCTGCCCTCCCAGATCTGCCACACCGTTGGATGCGCTATTTACGTAGTCGCGCAGGTCTGTCCCACTGGCCGCCAGTCCCCTTGGGGGGAACGCAGTGGTGAGGAGGCAGGATGCCAGTAAGGCTGCGAGCAGTCTTGCTGTTTTTTTCGGCATAAATAAAATTCTCCTTTTGCTTTTTAGTGTGCACTGTTCTTGGCCTGACATGATGGTAATTCTCGCAGACGGCAGTATATCAGGAAATTTCAGGGATTGCAAGGGAAATATTTGGTAACATGGGAGCTGTGTTCAAAGTTGAGGCGGAAAGAAATGATATGGGGGGAGTTGGCGATGGTGTCAATAGTCCGCAATGCCGCATAGTCTGAAAGCGAGAGGGGAACGCAGCTTCCCTTCCCGGCTATTTCTGTGGGGCGGAGGCTTTCCGTCCCGGGAGAGGAACCATGCCATGCTCTATTATCTGATTGTATGCCGCTCGCTGACCTATGCGCAGCGTACCGCCGCCGCTTTGGAGCGGGCGGGTATTACCGCCCGGGTGCTTCGTTCGCCCAAGAGCATCTCTGGTGAGGGATGCAGCCACTCGGTAAAGATATCTCAGCGAAACCTTCCGGATTCTCTGCGTATTTTGCGGAGAGTGGGCCTGAGTCCCAAGCGGGTTTATATTACCGCCGGGGACGGCAGCTATCAGGAGGTGGCCCTGTGATTTATCTGGACAGTGCCGCCACCACGCTGCAAAAGCCCGCCGCTGTGGCCCGAGCTTCTGGCTGGGCCATTGGAAATCTGGCCAGTCCAGGGCGTGGGGGCCACCGGCCCGCCATGGCGGCAGCGGACACCGCCTTTGCCTGCCGGGAGGCGGCCGCCCGGCTGTTCCATATGGATGATCCGGAGCGGGTGGTGTTCACTTTTAATGCCACACACGGCCTGAATATCGCCATCAAGACGCTGGCCCGAACGGGCAGCCGAGTGGTGATCTCCGGCTATGAACACAACGCCGTCACCCGGCCCCTCCACGCCTTGGATGCGGATCTGCGGATTGCCCGGGGAAAGCTCTTTGACAGGGGAGCTGTACTGGAGGATTTCCGCCGGGAGCTGGAGCGGGGCGCTGATTTGGCGGTATGCACTCATGTATCCAACGTATTTGGCTTCATTCTGCCCGTAGAGGACATTGCGGCCCTGTGCCGGGAACGAGGCGTGCCCCTGATTATTGACGCCTCACAGTCTGCCGGGTGTCTGCCCGTGGACTTCTCCGCCCTGAGGGCGGCATTTATCGCCATGCCGGGGCATAAAGGGCTGTATGGCCCACAGGGAACCGGACTGCTGCTGTGCGGCACAGACCCCGTCCCCCTGATCGAGGGGGGTACAGGCAGCGAATCCAGACGGCAGTCCATGCCTGATTTCCTTCCGGACCGTCTGGAGGCGGGCACCCACAATGTTGCGGGCATTGCCGGCCTGCTGGAGGGACTGCGCTTTCTGGAGCGCCGAGGGGTGAGAAGTATTGCCGCCCACGAGACAAGACTGATCCGCCGTATGGGGGAGAGACTGTATTCTGTCCCGGGCGCCGAGGTCTTTTTGTCCGGAGACCCTGCCGCTCAGGCCGGAGTCCTGTCTTTCCGGCTGAGGGGCAGAGACTGCGAGGAGGTGGGGGAAATCCTGGGCGGTCGGGGATTTGCCCTGCGGGCTGGTCTCCACTGCGCCCCCCTGGCCCATGAGAGCGCAGGTACGCTGCAGACCGGGACGGTCCGGGCCAGTGTTTCCGCCTTCAATACCAGCGGGGAAGTCAACCAGTTTCTCCAGAGTGTCCGAAAGATTGGGGCGGACAGAACATGAAAAAGGGCTCCAGGAGGGGAAGCGGCGGGACCCGTTTTCCCCTCCGACCGTCCCTTCAAAAAATTTTTAAAAAATTTTCATCCCGGAGTCGGCCTTTTCGGTTGCCAAGCAGAGGGAAATATCGTATAATGATACAATGACACGGGACATGCCCTGCTGTCAGAGAGGGAGAGGTGAGCTTGGCCCTATGATGGAGATGCTATATACGGTACAGATGTTTTTACAGTCCAACTTTCCCCTGCTGCAGATTCAGCTGACCGATATTCTGGATATCGCCATTTTATCCTTTGTAATCTACAAGCTGATGTGGATGCTGCGCAAAACCAGCTCAGGCCGGCTGATGTGGGGTGTCCTGATTCTGATGATGGTCATGTTTGTCTCCTCCGACGCCGTCCTCTCTCTGACCGCTACCAGTTTTCTACTGGACAGGGTGGTGGAATGGGGAATTCTGGTGCTGGTCATCCTGTTTCAGCCAGAGATTCGCCGGTTTTTGGAGCGGATGGGCAGTGGCCGGCTGGGCCTTGTCTTCTCCTCCAGCAGGGAGTCCGGCCAGGATATGGAGACCGCCATCAGCCAGACCACCGAGGCTTATGCCGACCTGTCCCGGGACAAGGTGGGGGCGCTGATGGTCTTCGAACGGCAGGACCTGCTGGACGATGTGATCAAAACAGGCACTGCGCTGGACTGCAGTGTGTCCAGTGAGCTGCTGAAAAATCTCTTTTGGAACAAAGCCCCTCTGCATGACGGGGCGGTCATTGTCCGGGATGGCCGGATTGTGGGGGCGGGCTGTATGCTTCCCCTGTCGGGCAATGTGAACCTGAGCCGTGACTTGGGAATGCGCCACCGGGCGGGTATCGGCATGAGTGAGCACTCCGACGCGGTAGTGGTCATTGTCTCAGAGGAGACGGGTTCTATCTCCGCCGCTGTAGGCGGGATGCTCAAACGGCATTTGGCCCCGGAAACGCTGGAACGGCTGCTGCGCAACGAATTGCTCAACGATAAGCAGGAGGAGAAGAAGAGCGGCCAGTTTCCCCTGGTGGGTCTTCTGCTGAGCGGAGGCAGGAAAGAGGGTGACCAGTTATGATGGGACGACTGTTGGAGAAGCGGTGGGTCTGTATCCTGCTGTCTGTTCTGCTGGCCATTGTATTCTGGGCCTATATCCGGGCTGCGGTGGACCCTAATGGGATCACCTCTATCCACAATGTACGGGTGGAGACCACGGGAACCAGTGTTCTCAAAAGCCAGGGGCTCACCATCTCTGACATATCCCCCCAGGTGGTGGAGTTGCGGGTGGAGGGCTCCAACAGCGCCCGCACCGAGCTGCTCCGGCAGCGGAACAATCTGACTGTGGTAGTGGATGTTTCCCGCTGTGTTGAGGGAGAAAACACGCTGAAGTATCGACCCTCCTGGCCGGAGAATTTCAACGAGGAGGGAGTCCATGTCCCGGATCAGGAGCCGTCCAGCATTACTGTGATGGTGGAAAAGCTGTACAGCAAGCCCTTTGATGTGGAGTTTATTCTGGACGGCAAAGTAGTCAATAAGGACTACCAGACGGGCACCCCGGCCATTGAGCCTGCCTCTGTACTGGTCAGCGGGCCGGTGGAACAGGTTAATCAGGTAGCTAAGGCAGCCGCCATCTTAAAAGACAATGAGTTGGATGAGCGTTTTGCCGGCGACCTACCCATCACGCTTCTGGACAGTAAGGGGAATCCTCTTACAGATCTGGAGGTAACGCTCAGTTCCGAAACAGCTTATGTGGTAGTGCCAGTGGTGATGATGAAAGAGGTTGAGCTGACCGTCAACCTTTTGCCTGGCGGCGGTGCCACTGAGGATGACGCCGTGTGGGACATTGATCCCCCGACCATTGTGGTCTCCGGTTCCGAGGCCGACCTGGAGGGCCTGGACGAGATATCTCTGGGCTCCATCAGCCTGTCCGACGTGGTGGGCACCAACACGTTTACCCGGCCCATCACCCTGGACCCCAGCCTGACTAATGAGAGCGGCCTGACCACAGCTACCATCAAGGTGACGGTGGAGGGACTGGACACCGAGACATTTGCGGTGAGCAATATCAGAACGGTTAATCTGCCCGAGGAATTCAGTCAAACAGAGCTGGTGACCCGGAGCGTTCAGGTCAAGGTCCGGGGGCCGGCGGAGGAGCTGGAGAAGATTGACGCCAGTCAGTTGCGTGTGGTGGCCGATCTGTCCGGCGTGACCAACGAGGGAACTCAGCTGATCCGCGCCCGCGTCTATTTGGATGGCTCCAGCACGGTAGGCGTGATCGGGGAATACACCATTTCTGTGAATATAAGCAGATAAACGAGGAAATTATCATGGTTCAGAACGCGATTGTAAAAAAAATTGTGAGGGAAGGGGTAGCTGAGGTCTCTCTACTGCGGCAGATGGAGTGCGGTCTGCACTGCGACGGCGCCTGCGCTGGCTGTTCGGCTAAGCCGCCTCAGGAAATACTGGCTCTGGCCTCCAACGCCATT
>CATKHE010000196.1 GCA_949747935.1 uncultured Eubacteriales bacterium | reverse complement strand
TGGGCGTCGGTGAGCACCCCCTCCTCCATCACCTGGAGGAGGACGGACCACACGTCCCGGTGGGCCTTCTCCAGCTCGTCCAGCAGCACCACCGACCAGGGGTTCCGCCGTACCCGCTCGGTGAGCTGTCCCCCCTCCTCGTGGCCCACATAGCCGGGCGGGGAACCCAGCAGCCGGGAGACGGTGTGGGCCTCCATATACTCCGACATATCAAAGCGGAGCAGAGCCTCCTCGCTGCCAAAGAGGGCCCCGGCCAGCGACCGGCACAGCTGGGTCTTGCCCACCCCGCTGGGACCCAGAAGGAGAAAACAGCCCACCGGCCTGCGGGGGTCCTTCAGCCCCAGGCGGCCCCGGCGGATGGCCTTCACCACAGCGTCCACCGCTCTGTCCTGTCCAAGCAGATGGCGGCGCAGCTGGCCATCCAGCTCCATCAGGGCTTTTTTGTCCGCCTCATCCGGGTCCTGGATGGGCACTCCGGTCCACTGGGACAGCACCGCCTGGATGTGATGGGGCTCCACGGCGAACTGCCCCTGGCCCGACTGCCATTTTTGCCGCTCCCCGTCCAGCTCCCGGCGGAAGTCCCGCTCCACGTTGCGCAGGATGGCGGCCTGTTCGAAGTCCTGCCGGCGCACCGCATCGGCCAGCTGGCGTCCCGCCTGAGACACCCGGCCCTCCAACCGTTGGAGCTCCGGGGGGAGGGCCTTGCCCGACAGCCGGGCCTGGGCGGCCGCCTCATCCACCAAATCGATGGCCTTGTCGGGCAGGAACCGCTGGGGCAGATAGCGGCAGGACAGGTCTACCGCCGCCTCCAGGGCGCTGTCCGAGATGATGAGGTGGTGGTGGGCCTCATACCGGCCCCGGAGGCCCTGGAGGATCTCCAGCGTCTCCTCCCGGCTGGGCTCCTTGACGGTAACAGGTTGGAACCGTCGCTCCAGGGCGGCGTCTTTTTCGATATACTTCCGGTACTCGTCGATGGTGGTGGCTCCGATCACCTGGAGCTCCCCCCGGCTCAGGGCGGGCTTGAGGATGTTTGCCGCATCAATAGCCCCCTCCGCGCTGCCCGCCCCCACGATAGTGTGGAGCTCATCGATGAACAGGATGATATTCCCCGCCCGGCGCACTTCATTGAGGACGTGCTTCAGCTTCTCCTCAAACTCCCCCCGGTACTTGGTGCCCGCCACCATAGCGGACAGATCCAGGGCGTAGATCCGTTTGCCCAGCAGATGCTGAGGGGCGGTCCCGTCGGCGATGGCGGCGGAGAGGCCCTCCACCACGGCAGTCTTGCCCACGCCTGGCTCACCGATGAGGGCGGGGTTGTTCTTGGTCCGGCGGGACAGAATCTGAATCACCCGCCCCAGTTCCTCCTTCCGGCCGATCACTGGGTCCAGCCGGCCCTCAGCGGCCAGCCGGGTCAGATCCCGGGCGCACTGGTCCAGCTGACGGGTGTCCCCGTTGGAGCGGGCCTCCGGCTCCCGGGGCCGGGGCTTGGGAACGGGGGCCTCCGGCTCCCGGGGCCGGGGCTTGGGAACGGGGGCCTCCTCCCCGCCCAAAGAGGCAGAGACAGAGCGGTACAGCCCGTCCGTCTCCACCCCGCAGTGGGTCAGCAGCCGGACAGCTCCACTGCCCCGGGTCCGCAACAGGCCCAGCAGCAAATGCTCAGAGTTGACTGCATTCTGGCCCAGACGGCGGCTCTCCTCCACCGCCCCCTGGATGGCCATACAGCAGTTGGGCGTCAGCCCCTGGTGGATGGAGCGGGCCGGGACCCCCGTCCCCACCCGCTGGGCGATGGCCAGCCGCAGCGCCCGGCTGTCCGCCCCCGCCCGGCGCAGGGCCATGGCCGCAGGGCTGAACTCCTGCCCCGCCAGCCCCAGGAGCAGATGCTCGCTGCCCACATAGCTGTGCCCCAGCCGGGCGGCATTCTCCTGTGCCAGACGGATGGCCCCCAGGGCGGTGGATGTGAATTGACTGTCGGACATGATGGTTCACCTCAGAAGCAAATTCTTTTTACCATCATGCCCGATTTTCCGGAGTTTAGCCCACTGCCTGCGGAGGACAGGAATTTTTTATCCGATTTCAAGCCTTCAGACCTCACAAAAAAGAAGAAGACGTTCCGCCTTCTTCTCTGCTTTCCACAATATTTATCGAAAGTTCTCCTGGGCATAGCGGATCAATTCGCCGCGGAAGCTGGGGTGAGCGATGGCGGCCATAGCCTCCGCTCGCTCCCGCAGGGACAGACCGGACAGCTTCGCCGTGCCGTATTCTGTCACCACATACTGGACCGCGCTCCGGGGAGCCGATACAGTGCTCCCGCCTGGAATGAACGGCAGTATGTTAGATTTCAGAGAGCCGTCCTTCCTTTTGTGGGTGGACGCCAGGCAGATAAATCCCTTGCCACCCTCAGAACGGAAGGCGCCCTCCAGGAAATCCAGCTGTCCGCCTGTACCGGAGAGCTGCCGGATCCCCGCAGATTCCGCATTCTCCTGTCCCATCAGGTCCAGCTCCACCCCGCCGTTGATGCTGATTACATTCCTCATCCTGCCAATCCGCTCGGGGGAATGGACATAGTCCACATCCGCCGGCCGGAACAGCTCCGGGGACTCCCGCAGCCAGTCATACAGCTCCTCAGAACCCATCGCCAGATTCCAAGTGGAATATCCGGTGTCCACCTCCTTGCGGCGGTTGGTCAGCTTGCCTGCGTTGTGGAGGGCCAGAAAGGCGTCGCTGATGGTGCCGGTATGACAGCCCAGGTCCTTCAAGTCAGATTCGGCGATCATCCGGGCCACAGTAAAGGGAACGCCGCCCACGCCAAGAGACAGAACCGCCCCGTTTGGAATCTCACTGACAACCCGCTTCGCGATTTCAATCTCCACTGGGGAGGGGTCCTTATAAGTACGGACGGGCAGAGGCTCATGCTCCCCCTCCACAATCAGGTCGGCCTCAGAGAGGTGGACCTGATGGGAGCCGTCCACCCCCTGGAGGGTGGGGAGACGCTCATTGATTTCAAACACCACGGTGCGGGCCTTCTCAAAGATGGTCCGCCAGGCGTAATTGGAGATGCCCAGGCCGCAGAAGCCCTGATGATCCGGCTTGGACACCGGGACGAAAGCCGTGTCCACCCGGATGTGATTCCGGTACAGGCCAGGCAGATACCGCAGGAGCATAGGCATAAAGCTGACCAGCCCCCGGCTCTGAAGCTTCCGCTCGTAGTCGCCGATATGCCAGCTGTAGTAGCGGAAGGCGCTCTGCTCCGGGTCCTGTTCCACCACCTCGATTCTGGGACGGATCACCAGCCCGCCGCGGATCTTCACATCCCGCAGCTCCCCCTTCCGTTGGGCCAGAGCCCGGTCCATCAGCTCTGGAAAGCCCGCCCCAAAGCCATAATCCACCCAATCTCCTGGGCGGACCGCCCGGGCGGCCACCTCCGGGGTGACAAATTTACTTCTGTAATTACTGATCATAGTCCACCTCTCAGCCTTGGATCAAAAATATTCGGACACACCGCGGTCTTCGCCCTTTGCCGGAAGCAAGGCCGTACCACCAGAAAAGCTGATTTATTATATCAGACATTCTGTCTGCCTACAAGCCCTATGGCGGGGACGAAGCCACGGCGCGTCCTTTGGAAGAAGAGAGAAGTCAGCTGTTCAAGGCCAGGCCCGCGTCCAGGGCCTGAATATTGATATCAATCACCTTGGGCTTGGCGGAAAAATATTCCCGGATGGCCGCGGCCACGCTCTCACGCCTGAGCATGCCGGTGTGCTTCAGCATGGCGCCCAGGGCGATGGTGTTGGCCACCGCCATATTGCCCATCTCAATGCTCATCTGTTTGAAGGGGTGGCCGATGTGGACGCCTTTGGCCCCCACGGCGGGCTTGACCAGCTCGGTGTCGTAAAACACCAGGGTGTGGTCGGCCAGTTTGCCGGCATAGCGGTCATAGGCCACCTGAGCCAGGCAGAGAATCACGTCGGGGATCTCAATGTCAGGGTAGCTGATCGGCTGGTCGCTGACAATCACATCGGACTTGGTGAAGGTCCCCCGGGTCTCGGAGCCGTAGGAGGCTGCCAGGGTAGCGTAGACATTCTCGTGGATCGAGGCGGCCTCCCCGATGATCTCGCCGGTGGAGATGAGTCCCTGTCCGCCCACGCCGCTCAACACAATCTGTATCTTCATACCGTCACCGATTCCTTTCCGCTCAGTCTGTCGATGATCCGCCGGTAGCGGGTGTAGTAGTCCTCCCTGGGCCTGTTTGTCAGAACGCCGGTGAGGAATCTGTCCCCCAGTTCCTCCGCACTCATGGAGACGGCCCGTTCCACGGGGACCGTCATGCTGTGGAGCTTCTCCAGCATCTGAGCCGCGTCTCCAAATTTATTCAGACGGCCGTAATGGGTGGGACAGGTGTCCATAATCTCGATCAGGGCAAATCCCTTCGTCTGCATACCCTGCTTGATCAGATTGCGGATCTGCACCGGATTATAGGGGGTGGAGCGTGCCACAAAGGGAGCTCCCGCCGCCTCGGCCAGCTTACAGATATCAAAGCCCGGCTCAATGTGACCGTAGATGGAGGTGGAGGTGACGCTGCCCTCCGGCGTGGTACCTGAATACTGTCCCCCGGTCTGACCGTAGTTGTAGTTGTTGGCGATGATGGCAGTCAGATTGATGTTGCGGCGGGCACAGTGAATCAGGTGGTTGCCTCCGATGGTGGTGCCGTCACCGTCGCCCATGGTGACCAGGACCTTCAGGTCTGGATTGGCCAGCGCCACTCCGGTGGCGGCAGCCAGGGCCCGGCCATGGGTGACGTGCATACAGTTGATGTCCAGATAGTCGTCCACCCGTCCGAAGCAGCCGATGCCGCTCACCAGGGCGATGTCATGCTTGTCCAGCTCCTGCTGGGCCAAAGCGTCGGCGATGGCCTGGAGAATGATGCCGTGGCCGCAGCCGGCGCACCATGTATGGGGCAGCTTGTCAAAGAGCATGTAGTCCTTATAGCTGGCCATGTCAGAGCGCCTCCTTCCACGCGGAAATAATCTGAGCCGGGGAAATCAGGATGCCGTCCACCCGGTTGGCCTGAACCACTTTACAGCCGTAGTCGTTCAGCTTGCGGACCTCGCCGGCGATCTGTCCCAGGTTCAGCTCAGGGACCACCACAGTCTTCGCCGCGGAGAGGACCTGACGAATCTCCTTCTCCGGCAGGGGCCACACCGTCTGGAGCTGGAGCATGCCCACCTTCTCCCCCTGAGCCCGGAGCTGTTCCATAGCGCCCATGGCGCTTCTGGTGGAACAGCCGTAGGTGATAAAAACGGTCTCGGCGTCCTCCAGATGATACCGCTTTGTCATACAGATATCGTCCGCATTCTTCTCAATTTTGTCGGTGAGGTAGTGGGTCACCCGGTGGATATTCTCGGGAGTGGGCCGGAATTCTCCCTTCTCATCGTGGGTGGAGCCGGTGGTCCGGGACAGATACTCCCGTGAGCCGAAGGGAGGCATGGGAGCCGGGGTAACGCCGTCATAGCGGTAGGGACGGAACTCCTCCTGACGGAGCCCGGCCTCCGGCTGCTTCCGGTTCACAATCTCTTCGGGCTCCAGTTCCCGGATAGTAACCGTCTCCCGCAGGTGGCCGATGGTCTCATCCGCCAGCAGATAGACCGGGGTGCGATACTTTTCGGACAGGTTAAAGGCCTGAACCGTCAGATCGAAGCACTCCTGCACCGAGGCGGGGGAGAGGGCAATTATGCTGTGGTCCCCGTGGGCGCCCCAGCGGGCCTGCATCACGTCGCCCTGAGCCGGTTTGGTAGCCGCACCGGTAGAGGGTCCGCTGCGCTGCACGTCGATGATGACAGCGGGGATCTCCGACATGATGCCCAGCCCCAGATTCTCCTGCATCAGCGAAACCCCGGGACCGCTGGTAGCGGTATAGGCCTTTTTCCCCGCCACCGAGGCCCCCAGAAGGGCGGCCATGGAACTGATCTCGTCCTCCATCTGAACATACAGGCCGCCCGCCTTGGGCAGCATCCGGGAGGAATATTCCGCAATCTCCGAGCTTGGAGAGATGGGGTAGCCCGCATAGAACCGGGCCCCGGCGGCCAAGGCTCCCTCCACAATGGCGATATTTCCCTCAATAAACCGCTTTTCAGTCTTCATCCCACGGCCACCTCCACTTCAATGGCAAAATCCGGGCAGCGCATCTCGCACAGCCTGCATCCGATACAGGCCTCCGGGCGCACCACCTCCGGACAGCGGCCCACAGTTTGGGCCAGAACCTTTTTGGGACACAGGGCGGAACAGATCCCGCACTGCTTGCAGTGTCCCTCCCGGACAATTATGTTGAACTTGCTGTCCATTGTCACACAATACCTCCTTGCTTCGTCAATACCTTCTTTACTGGGTGTCTCTTGTCTCTCATGATACACGGAACCCCATCCACAATTCTACAGGCATTTTGTCAAAAAATTCACTGATATTGCTTTAGAGATGACAGGCAGTGCAGGAGGGCGGCAGGGACATTTTCACAAAAACAGGCGCCGCGGATTACTGCGGCGCCTGTTGACAGAGGCTATGATAGGGGACTACTGACGGTATTGAAGGGATTTGACATATTTCCCGGGAGATACTCCAATAATCTGTCCAAAGCTGCGGATAAAATGGGCGTTGTTTCGAAAGCCCACCCGCTCTCCTGTCTCCTGCACGCTCATTCCCTCCCGGAGGAGAACGCAGGCCTGACGAATCCGGCAGTTGGTCAGATAGGCCCCTACACCGAAGCCGGTCAGCGACTTGAACTGGTGGCAGAGGTAATATTTGCTGATAAAAAATTTTTGGCTGAGCATATCCAGGGTGAGTTCCTCGGTGTAGTGGTCGTGAATATACTCCATCAGCGGCAGGATCCGGGCGAACTCCTTGGAGGGACGGGGCGGGGCCTGCGGGAGCGCCTGCTGCAAAATACGCCCTATTTTCAGAATAATTTCCATAAAAACGATATTTCGCTGGAGATCACCGCCAAATTCCCCATCTTCCTCCCGGCAGCGCTCCATCAGGGCGCTGAGCTCCTCAAAGACCTCAGTCGGCAGCACGGAGTAGTAATTACAGCTGTCGAAGAGGGACTGAAGGCGAGTCCGGGAGCTGGAGAGCATCCACAGAGCCTCCGCCGAGAAATGGAGGATATATCGTTCATAGGAGGCGATGTCCACAACACAGCGGTGCATCACCTTGGGGGGAAGAAGGAACATCATCCCCCGGCATAGTGGATACTCGTTGTCCTGGATATGGAACCTGCCCCCATCTGACAGGCACAGAAGCACCTCATAGCCGTCATGAAAATGGGGCTCGCTGATCTGCTGAAAGGAATGAATATTTTTTTCCAGCTCATAGTTCAGCTGCACAGAAAACACCTCCTCTCATGTTTACCCTAACAATACCACAGAAAAGCAATTTTTGCAAATTCAATTCTTGGATTAGTAAAAAAGCGGCGCCGTGTTCTGTCCACGGCGCCGCAAAACAGGGTATCGCTGTTTACTGTGGAACAAACCGGTCCCAGTAGCCCATGACAAAGATGAACAGCACAATTGCTGGCAGGATATAGCTGACATAGAACCGAATTTTCCCGGGAAAACGCAGACCGTCCCCCTCGTTGGCCTCGGCCAGGAAGTGCTTCCAGTCCCAGCCTCTTCTGCTGGTGCAGAACAGCACATAAACCAAAGACCCCAGAGGCAGAATATTCTGTGAGACCAGAAAATCCTCGATGCCGGAGATATCCATGCCCAGAACCGTAAATCCGGACCAGACATTACAGCCCAGAATACAGGGCATGGACAACAGAAGCACCCCTGCGAAGTTGATCAGCACCGCCTTTTTCCGGCTCAGCCACCACCGGTCCATGGTGAAGGAGATGATGTTCTCAAAGACGGCGATCACAGTGGACAGAGCGGCGAAGGACAGAAACAGAAAGAACAATCCTCCCCACAGCCGGCCCATGGGCATGTGGTTGAAGATGTTGGGCAGGGTCATAAAGACCAGGGGGGCGCCCTCGCTGGTGGACACACCGAAGGCGGAGCAGGCGGGGAAGATAATCAAGCCGGCCACAAAGGCCACACAGGTGTCCAGCACGCCGATGCGCAAAGCCTCCCCGGCCAGGCGGTGCTCCTTGCCGATGTAGCTGCCGAAGATAGCGATGGCCCCAATGCCCAGAGAGAGGGTAAAGAAGGCCTGTCCCATGGCAGCGAAGACCGCCTCACCCAGAATCCAGTTCCCCTCTGCGTCATAGACCAGATTGCGGAAGTTGGGCTGGAGATAAAACCGCAGGCCCTCCCCCGCCCCGGGCAGCAGGATGGAGTTCACCGCCAGCACCAGCATCAGAGCCAGCAGGCAGAGCATCATCACCTTGTTCACCCGCTCCACGCCGTTGCGCAGGCCTTGGGCGCAGACGAACATGCCAATACACACCACGATAATCATATACAGCGTCATGGTGCCGGGCGCGCCCATCAGATCAACAAACTGCGCGGAGACCCCCTCGGCGTCCAGGCCCGCAAAGTCCCCCCGGAGGGTCTTGATAAAGTAGTATAGCAGCCAACCGGCGATGACGGTATAAAACATCATCAGCAGATAGTTGCCCGCAAATCCCACATAGCTGTACCAGTGCCACCGGGAGCCTGTGGGTTCCAGCCTCTGGAAGGACAGGGCAATGCTCCGCTGACTGGCCCGGCCCACCGCCAGCTCCATCACCATAACGGGCAGACCCAGAACGACCAGAAACAGCAGATAGAGCAACACAAAGGCCGCCCCGCCGTATTGCCCCGTGATGTAGGGAAAACGCCATACGTTGCCCAGCCCGATGGCGCACCCCGCCGAAATGAGCACGAAACCCAGACGGGAAGAAAATGTCTCTCGTTTTTCCATATAATTGCCTCCTAAATGATACACCACGTTGTTATTTTAACCATTTTTTCCTGTTGGGTCAATACCTGCTTTTTCCCGAAAAATTTCCCCTTGACAGCAGGATTTTTTACGCTATAATAGTGGTACAACAGTTCTATAGAACACATTTTCGGAAGGAGGCGGCCCTGTGGAGCTGCTGGACAAGCTGAATATTCTGGCCGACGCCGCCAAATACGACGCCGCCTGCACCTCCAGCGGGCTGGACCGCTCCGGCCGGCCGGGGTCCATCGGCAGTACGAACCTGGCGGGTTGCTGCCACTCCTTTTCTGCGGACGGGCGGTGCATCTCCCTGCTGAAGGTACTGCAAACCAATGTGTGTGTCTACGACTGTCAATACTGTGTCAACCGCCGGTCCAACGACGTGCCTCGGGCAGTCTTTGCCCCGGAGGAGCTGTGTGAACTTACCATAGGCTTCTACCGCCGGAACTACATCGAAGGGCTGTTCCTGTCCTCCGCCGTCATCCGTGGCCCGGACTACACCACCGAGCTGATGATTAAAACCCTGCACATTCTCCGTGAGAAACATCGCTTTGGGGGCTATATCCACGCCAAGGCCATCCCGGGGGCCGATCCTCTCCTGACCCACCAGCTGGGTCTGCTGGCCGACCGGATGAGCGTGAACATCGAGCTGCCCTCCTCCCCCAGTCTGGCCCTGCTGGCTCCGGACAAGAAAAAGGAGGCCATCCTCACCCCCATGGGACAGATTCGGGACGGAATCTCGGAGTCCAAACGGGAGCTGGCCGTCTACCGCCACGCCCCCCGGTTCGCCCCGGCAGGGCAGTCAACCCAGATGATCGTGGGGGCCACCCCGGAGAGCGACCGGCACATCCTCACCCTCACCCAGGCCCTCTACGACCGCTACCAGCTCAGACGGGTGTTCTA
>CATKHE010000195.1 GCA_949747935.1 uncultured Eubacteriales bacterium | reverse complement strand
TACCTGCGTCAGCCACGGCGTTGCAGTACAGCTTCACCGTCTCAGGACCAATGTCCAAACCCTGCCAGCCGTCTGGGATCTCGCCGGCCTTGACCACCTTGCTGCTGGCGTTGGGGGCGAAGTCGTCGGCAATGACGGTGTCCACAGGAAGGAGGAGCTTGACGCCCTTATCCTTGGCCTTCTGGATCATCTCCAGGGAGTAGTCCTTCCAGTCGGCCTCCAGCAGGCTGTCACCCACGGTGCCGCCCTGAGCAGCAGAGAAGGTGTAGGCCATGCCGCCTCCGATGATGATGGTGTCGGCAATCTCCAGCAGGTTGTTAATCACACCGATCTTGGAGGACACCTTGGACCCGCCCAGGATGGCCACCAGGGGCCGCTTGGGATTAGCCAGGGCGCCGCCGATGAAGTCCAACTCCTTCTGAATCAGGAAACCGGAGACGGCGGGCAGGTAGTCGGCCACGCCGGCGGTGGAAGCGTGGCCGCGGTGGACAGCGCCAAAGGCGTCGGACACATACACGCCGTCCGCCCCGGCCAGACCGGCCATCTTTTGGGCCAGCTCGGGGTCGTTCTTGGTCTCGCCCTTCTCAAAACGGGTGTTCTGGAGCAGAAGAATCTCACCGGGCTTCAGGGCGGCAGCCTTGGACTGGGCATCAGGTCCCACTACGTCGTCAGCCAGAATCACGCTCTTGCCCAGCAGTTCGCTCAGGCGGGCAGCCACCGGCTCCATCCGCAGCTCAGCCAGAGACTTCTTCCACTTCTCCTCGGTGATGGACGCCTCATCCTTGCCCTTCTCTAGCTGCTTCTTCTTGTAGCTGTCGAAGGTGGCCACCGGCTTGCCCATGTGGGAGCAGGCGATCACCGCCGCGCCCTGATCCAGCAGATACTGGATCGTAGGCAGGGCAGCCCGAATGCGCTTGTCGTCAGTGATGACGCCGCTGCCGTCCTTAGCCATGGGCACATTGAAATCGCAGCGCAGCAGGACTTTCCTACCCTTGACATCCACATCCTTGATCGTCTTTTTGTTATAGTTCATATTCTTGACTCCTTCCTCTTCGTAAAGGTGACAATTCAGGGGTTAAGATTCTGCGGCCATCTCCCCCGTTCCGGACAGCTCCGGAAATCCTTGCTGCCGCAGGGCCTCATAGGTGAGGACAGCCACCGAGTTGGCCAGATTCAGGCTCCGGGCGTCGGACCGCATGGGAATGCGGACACACCGGTCATACCAGCGTGTCCTCAGATTCTCAGGCAGTCCGGCAGTCTCCTTGCCGAACATAAGCCAGCAGCCCTCCCGGAATCGGGCCTGCGTATAGTCCCGGGGAGCCTTGGTGGTAGCCAGCCACAAATCAGGTTTGGGGTTGACGGCAAAGAAGTGGTCCAGGCTGTCATAAACCTTCAAATCCACCATATGCCAGTAGTCCAGCCCCGCCCGGCGCACCGCTCTTTCGCTAATGTCAAATCCCAAAGGCTTCACCAGGTGAAGTCGGCTTCGGGTGGCGGCGCAGGTTCGGGCAATATTGCCGGTATTCTGTGGAATTTCCGGCTCGACCAACACGATATTCAGCACATGGGCCCCTCCTTGCTGTTGCGGTCTTTATTGTAGTCCAAACTGATGAAAATTTCAACTGTAAAATGGTCGAAAAATTGCAGAAACTTCATAAAACTCTTAAAATATAGGTGTATAATCCAGTTTTTTAGAGTTTTTTTAGATTTAAGCCTAATTTATCCCCGTTTTTTCGGCAAACTGCCGAAGAACATAGATTGGAATTGACAGAAAAACTGTGTCCTCACCGTCCTTTTACCCCCTGTTCGTCCGCCAGATAGAAAATTTATACAAAAATCATTCCTCTTTCTGGAAATCGCTACCCCTCCGCCGTTCAGTGTGCTATAATGACACAATACCAGAGAAAACAGGAGGTCTTTTCCATGTCTCACACCGTTGAAATTCTTTCCGTGGGCACCGAGCTTCTCCTGGGCGATGTGGCTAACACTGATGCCCAGATTCTGTCTAAGGGACTGAGCGAGCTGGGACTCAATGTCTTCTGGCACACCGTGGTGGGCGACAATCCTCAGCGTGCCCGG
Organism: uncultured Eubacteriales bacterium; assembly: GCA_949747935.1. The sequence continues at coordinate 1,444 of CATKHE010000195.1, read as the reverse complement.
GAGGCGGTGGCAATCGCCAAGAAGCGGGCGGACGTCATCATCACTACCGGCGGCTTGGGTCCCACCTGTGACGACCTGACCAAAAATATCCTGGCTGAGGCCTTCGGCAAAAAGCTGGTTTTTGACGAGAGCTCTGCCCAGCGCATCCGCTCCTATTTTGAGCGCACCGGCCGTCCCATGACGGACAACAACCTCCAGCAGGCCATGCTTCCGGAGGGCTGCACCATTCTGGAAAATGACTGGGGCACCGCCCCCGGCTGCGCCTTTGAGGCTGAGGGAGTCCATGTCGTTATGCTCCCCGGCCCCCCCAGCGAGTGCCGCCCCATGTTCCACTACCGGGCAAAGCCCTATCTTCAGAGCCTTTCTGAGGGGGTCATCGCCTCCCACACAATTAAATTGTTCGGTATCGGCGAGTCCACCATGGAGGCACATCTGAGAGACCAAATGAACGCCATGACCAACCCAACACTGGCCCCCTACGCCAAGGAAGGGGAATGCGAGCTGCGAGTCACCGCCAAGGCCGCCAGCGACACGGAGGCTCAGGCCCTTCTCCAGCCCACTGTGGCACAAATGAAGGAACTCTTTGGGGACAAGGTCTACGGTGTGGACGTGCCTTCGCTGGAATTCATAGTGATCCAGGGTCTGAAAGACAGGGGTCTCACCTTGGGTTGCGCCGAGAGCTGCACCGGCGGTCTGATCGCCAAGCGGCTCACTGATGTCCCCGGGGCCTCCGCCGTTTTCAAGGGGGGCATCGTATCCTATACCAATGAGGTTAAGGAGAACGTTCTCAGAGTGCCGGAGCACCTGCTCACCCAATTTGGCGCGGTGTCGGCCGAGGTCGCCGCCGCCATGGCACAGGGCGCCCGGCGGCGGCTGGACTGCGATGTCGCCTTGTCCTCCACCGGCGTGGCCGGTCCCGACAGAGACGAGGACGGCAATGAGGTGGGCACCATGTTTGTGGCCATCGCCACTCAGGAGGGCACCCACGTCCGGGCCCTCCATCTGGGCTGCCGTCCCATGCGGGAGCGTCTGCGCACCCAGACCGCCAGCCACGCCTTCGACCTGGCCCGGCGGTATCTGTTCGGACTGCGGCTGGATAGCTAGGTCTTGTTTGAAGCACGACACAAGCACCCAACAGGAAAAATCCTATGACCCCATTTACTTTTTTTCCTCTATACGTTATGATATAGAAGATAGGCACACTCTGCCGCAGGCTCACGGCGCGGAAGCCAGTTCTCCCGCAGGAGCGAATTTCTTCACCGAATTTTAAGAAAAAATCAATTCCAATTTGGGATTTTTCTGCTATAGTATATAAGCAGGGTCGGCGGCAGAGGACCAAAGGCCACCACAGATATGGGGGATGAAAAATGTCTGACTATCAGGACCGGAAAAACAACGGCGACGGATTCTACTGGCTGATTGCCCTTGGACTGATCTTTACCGG
>CATKHE010000194.1 GCA_949747935.1 uncultured Eubacteriales bacterium | reverse complement strand
TCCAGGCTCACATCCTCCATAGAGATTACGCTGGCGTCCAGATTCAGTGCGCTCTGGGTCTTGGCGAGGTACTCGTCATACTCGGAGGAACCCTCCTCCAGCTCGCGGACGACCAGGTTCGTACCCTCGGGCAGGTTGGCCTCGGGGCCGTAGCTCACAGTAATGGTGACGCCCTCACCAGTGTAGGTCTGGGTTCCGGGCTTGCCCAAGGGGATCACGATTACGTAGGTGGAGAACTCGCCGGACTCAAAGCTGACCTCGTCCGCAGTGACGGCGGCTGTGCCCACGACGGTGGTCTCCTCTCTGCCGATGTGGACCAGCTGCGCATCATTCTCCGCGTCGGCGATCTCAGCGATCTGCTCGTGGGGCCTCATCACCACGCTGATGGGCTCGCTGGGCTCGATCTCCTCGCCCTCGGCGCTGTAGAAGGCGATATCCACGGCCTTCACGACCTTGATCTCCCCGGTCATGGCCTCGCTGACCTGAGCTTCGACCTCCTCCACGGGCACCATGGTCACCTGCATCGTGGTCTCCTGGGGGAACGCAGCTACAGGAGCGGTGACAAACACGTCCATGTCGTCCACGCTGCCGGTGAACTCCACCGTCTCCGCCTGGGGCTCCTGGAAGGGGTCGGTCCCCTCCGCCCTGGGGATCAGGTCCACGATGGCGTAGACAGAAAAGCCGTCCACCTCCGCGGTGATCTCGCCGCCGGCCTCGGTCTCCGGCTCGGGAACGGGGGCAGGCTCGCCGGCCTCGTCCTCCCGCTCGGGCGCGGGCTCCTCAGAGGGGTCTTCGCCGGATTCCTTCCCAGCCTCATCGGGCTCCGCCGGGGTCTCCTTGTCCTCCTCGGGGGCGTTTCCGTCATCCTTGGGCTCCTCGGAAGTGCCGGCATTCTCGCCGGGCTCCTGGGAACCGTCGGGCTCCTCACCGGGCTCCTGGGAACCGTCGGGCTCCTCACCGGGCTCCTGGGAACCGTCAGGCTCCTCGCCGGGCTCCTGGGAACCACCGGGCTCCTCGCTGGGCTCCTGGGAGCCGTCGGGCAGGTCAGGCTCCTCCTCCACAAACTCGCCCATCTGGATCAGCGCCTGACCGTCCTCGGACATGTCGGTGACCAGGGTGGCCGTGCCCTCGTCGTCCAGGTGGACGACGACCGGCCGGCTGGCCTCCCGGATCAGGTCGGATTCGAGCACCAGACGCACGGCGTCCGCCGGCTCGATCTCCTCCCCGTTGTGCATCAGAGAAATATCCAGCGCCCGAAGGATGACGGCCTCCATCTCCTCGTCGCCGTCCAGCGCGGCCTCCAGGATCAGGTCGATCTCCTCCTGAGTCAGACAGCGGGGCTCCCCGGCGCTCTCACTCAGCCCAAGCAGCTCCGTCTCCGGGCCGCCGGACAGCAGCACCGGCCGCAGGACCAGCTCCGTGTCGGCAGGGACGGCCCGTCCCTGGGCCTCCACCCGTACGCTGACGCCGTCCAGCTCGCCGCTCAGGCTGACTGTCTTGGTAATCGCCGGAAGAACCAGCGAGTAGGTGGTGGAGAACACCACCAGGACCGCCAGCGCCCGGACCAGCCCTCTCCGGGTCCTGCCAGCGCCCAGATAAGAGCCAATCCTCTTCATCAACTTTTTCACAGCCCACACTCCCTTTTCATGATACTGACTGATTGATCTTTCCAAATACGTTCAGCGGCCAGATGCGGAACACGATCCGTCCCACCAGCTGCTCCTCAGCCACGCAGCCGATGGTGGTGCTCCGGGAATCCACCGAGACGCTCCGGTTGTCGCCCATCACAAACACCCGGTTTTCCGGCACCTGATAGGGCAGCTCGATGTCGCACTCCCCCAGGGCCTTCTCCGTGAGATACGGCTCGTCAATCTTCACGTTGTCCACATAAACCGTGCCGTCCTCGCCGATATCCACCCACTGTCCGGCCTGTCCGATCACCCGCTTGACCAGAATCTTATTATTATAGTAGAAGGCCACCAGATCCCCTGTGTCCATCCTTCCGCCCTTGACGCTCACCACAAAGTCCCCCTCGTAGAGGGTGGGGTTCATGGAGGTGCCATAGATCCGCAGCACCGGCAGCAACAGCACCGCCACCAGCACCGCCACCGCAGCCACCGTCACCATGGCGTACACCGTAGTCTTCAGGCTCCAGAGATAGCGGCTTCTGCCACCCTCCCGCTGGGCCTCCAGCAGCAGCTGCTCCCGGGTTGGGCGGTCGGAGCCGCCGGGAGGCTCCTCTTCTGGCTCCTCTTCCTCCTCTGGGGTGGACACCTCGCTGAGGTATCCCGATACGTCCTCCAGCTGCTCCTGGTTTAGTCTGTTCCTGCTGTACAAAATGGCCTCGGCTACCCTGCCCAGTTGCTTGAGGTGCTGTTCCCGGTCAGCGATCCGCTCCTTCAGCCGGCTGTTTTCCCGCTCCAGGCGGTCCGCGCGGCCGGTCTGCTCGGCGAGGAGCTCCAGCAACCGCCTGCGGCTGAGCTTTTCCAGCTGCTTTTGTGTCATGCCGTACCCTCCCCACAGCCCCCCAAGGCGCTGTCGATCAGGAGAACCAGCTCAAGCACGCTGCGGAAGGCCTGCTCTCCCCTGCCTTCCACCCAGGTGACGCTCCCCTGCCAGCTGGCATGCTGCCGGAAGATCAGCCGGATGAGGAAGGTCCCCTGTTTCCCCATCCGTGCTTCCGGGTCCGGGTTCTCGCCGGGGTCCACCTCCGGGCTGGGGGCAAAAACCCGTTTGGCCGTATAGGACTGGGGAAAATTTGCCCCGTCAAACAGGGCCTCCGCACCGGTGAGGAACTGGGCGAGGCTCTCAAAAGCCCTTCCGCCCCCCTCCAGACCCGGATTGTACCAGCGGCCTTTCATCTCGCCGCGCTCGTAGGAGTCGACACATAGACAGGTGCTCCGATATGCCTCTCCGCTTACCTTCGGCATCGCGCCGCCTCCTTTCTCACCTTTGCTCTCTACTTTAACGGCGGCAGATTACAAATCTCATTACATCTGCCCTCTCCTGTGCAGAAAAAGAAAAATTTTTCCTCACCAGGTCCGCCGGCCCTCGCCGCTCCGCCCCGTGAGCATGGGCTCCAGGGGGAAAACCACCGACTGAATACGTATGGGCGACCTGGGGTGTTCCCGGAGGAAATCCTTCACCACCCGCTCACAGACCAGCCTGCTGTTCTCATAGTTGGCCTGAACCAGCATCAGGATATACTGGGAGGAGCTGCAGCAGGATGCGATGTCGCCGGTGCGCAGGCTTTTACAGATTTGACTGTGCAGCTGCCCCATGGCCCGGGTCAGGCTGTGGGCAGTGAGGGGCTTGCCGCTCCGGCTGAGCACCGAGAGCACGCCGATGTGGATGGCGTCTCCCCGCCGTGCGGCCGCCCGGGCCTCTGCCTGATAGAACAGCTTGAAGGAGGTGTAGTCGCACATCAGCGCCCCGGACGGGGGCTCCTGGGCCTGGAGCTGTCCACGAATGCTGTCAGGGGTGAGGGCGCCGCCGCCCGCGCTGAGGAGAAGCTCCTGATAGACCTGCCGGGTCTCCTCCTCGGGCAGGACACCCAGGTCCCGGTAGAGCAGTGTGCGCAGCTGCTCATAGGCCTCCGCTGCCCCCTGCCGGTCCCCCAGGGCGGCCCGGGCACGCATCAGCCAGCGGTACAGCGCCTCGCAGTAGGGCGACAGGGCGGCCGCCCGCTGGCAGTGCTCCTCCGCCTCCCGGGCCAGGCCCTCCTCCAGAAAAATCGGGGCCGCCCGCTGGACCGCGGCGAGATAGAGGCTCCGATAGTACTCCGCCAGCGGCTCCACCCACTGCTCCCCCGCCAGATTCCGGAGGAAATCTCCCCGATAGAGGGCCAGCATATTCCGGCAGCGGGCCCCCCGGCCGGCCCCCTGGGGCAGCTCCTCCAGACACAGCGCCTCCAGCGCCTCCGTGTCCAGCTCCGCCGGAACCCGGGGATTCCAGCCGTACATCCCGTTCTGAGTCACGATCAGCTGGGCGCCGGCCAGCTTCTCAACAGGGGTCAGGGCGCGCCTCACCCGGTAGAGTGTGGTCCGCAGCGCCGCGATGGGGGCGGCGTCCCGCCGGTCGTTCCCCAGAACGCGGATCAGCTCGTCGACGGGCGCCATGCGGTCCCGATGATAAACCAGATAGGCCAGCAGATTCTTCACC
>CATKHE010000193.1 GCA_949747935.1 uncultured Eubacteriales bacterium | reverse complement strand
GCCGCCGACGATCTTGTCGGAGACCTTGACGCTCTCGCCGGGAACGGTCATGGACAGCACGTCGGTGATGTCAGCGATGTTGCGGTCCTTGATGAACTGCTCGGTGAGCTTCTTGTCGCGGCCGGTGGCCAGGTGGATCACGTCGGGGCAGTCGCCGCCCTGCATGGAGGGGCCGATGACGTCCTCCAGGTTCTTGTCCACGATCACCTCGACCTCGATGCCGGTCTCGGCGGTAAAGGCCTCGCCGATCTCTTTCCACATGCCGGGATAAGCGTCCTCATAGGCGGAAGCCAGAGCGGCCACCTTGATGGGCCCCTTGGGCGTCTCGGGGGTGCCGGTGTTGCTCTGGCTGGTGTTGGAGCCGCCGGCAGGCGGGTTGGACTGGGCGGGGGGCGTCTGGGGCGCGCCGCAACCGGCCAGCAGAGACAGGGTCATGGCTGATGCGAGCAGCAGGCTGAGTGCTTTTTTCATCTTTTCTAAACCTCCTCAAATATTTCGCGTGTGTCGTTTGACCGGCAAACCGATCCTATGTTTATAGTATATCTGTAATCCGCCCCAAAAAACAGCCCTGTTCTTGCGCAAGTCTTTATAGATATTGCTCCCTTCCCGCTTTGGTCAATTTCCAAAGATATTCATTCTCCTTTCTGAGACTATTGGATAATTTGCCGGTCAGCCCTCCGGGCTCTCTTGCCGCTATCCCCAAATCAGCTTTCCAAAAGAGATGGATTCAATACAACTTGCACAATCCACCGATATGGTTTATAATAGGGACGGCGACCCGTTTTTTTTGGTTTTCGGAAAATTGCGCAGCGGCAGGGGGCGTTATCCTTGAGCAGCTACCAGTATATCTTTCCCCGGGCGGCGGAGGCGCCGCCCGGCCGCGGGGCCACGCGGCTGAGCTATATCTCCCGGACCCAATACTCCCAGGAGTGGAATTCCAACCTGCACACCCATGGCTGCGCCGAGCTGTTTTTCATCACTGACGGCCATGGCCGCTTCCGCACCCAGCAGGAGGAGGTTCCCGTGGCCATTCACGACCTGATTGTGGTCAACGCCAACGTCCTTCACACTGAGCTGAGCCAGCTGGACAGCCCGCTGGAATACGTTGTGCTGGGGGTGGAGGGCCTGGAGGCCGTGGGGAGCGCGGAGGGATACGCCATGCTCCACCTCCACAGCGGCTGGCGAGAACTGATGGCCTGTCTGGAGCTGATGCTTCAGGAGGTCCGCGGGGCCCGTCCCGGCCATGAGGAAATCTGCCGCAACCTGCTGGAGGTGGTGCTCATCCGCCTCAGCCGGCAGGAGGACCTGTCTCTCACTGAGGAATCCCCCGACCTCAGGGTCAGCCGGGAGTGCAGCCTGGTCCGGCGGTACATCGACAACCACTTCAAGGAAAACCTGAGCCTGGACCAGCTGGCCCGGCTGGCCCATGTGAACAAATACTACCTCGCCCACGCCTTCCGCCGGGAGTTCGGAGTCTCCCCCATCAACTATCTGATCTCCCGCCGGGTGGGGGAGAGCCGCTTTCTCCTGCGGGAGACCGACCACAGCCTCTCCCTGATCGCCCAGATGCTGGGCTTCTCCTCCCCCAGCTACTTCTCCCAGTGCTTCCGCCGGGTGGAAGGCATCAGTCCCATGGAGTACCGCCGCCAGCACCGGTGACCCCCTATCTCTCCCCATAAAGGAGGAATTTCCCGTGGAATACCGCCCGCTGTCCCCCCGCAGACCCCTGGAGGTCCGGGAGCTGTACACTGTACACTATTTTGAGTACTCCGGCAGCTACGCCTTCTCCGGCGAACGCCACGACTTCTGGGAGCTGCTGTATGTGGACAAGGGCATGGTCTCAGTCACCGCCGGGGAGCGCAGCCAGCAGTTGAGTCAGGGACAGATTATCTTCCACGCCCCTGGCGAGTTTCACGCGCTCTCCGCCCTGGGGGTGGCCCCCGACCTGGTGGTGGTCAGCTTCCGGTGCGACAGCCCGGAAATGGCCTTTTTCCGGGGGCTGGTCTCCAGCCTCCTTCAGGAGGAGAGGGTCCTTCTGGCCCGGATTGTGTCGGAAAGTGCCGCCGCCTTCTCCACCCCCCTCAACCGCCCGGACACCGACGCCCTGGACCGGCGTGAGTCTGCCCCCTTCGGCGGGGAGCAGCTGCTGGCCGCCGCCCTGGAGGAGCTGCTGATCCGCCTGATCCGTCGGCGGGCGGAACCTGGCCTCAAGGCCGCCCATCCCCCGGGGGATTCCCCCCTGCTGGACCAAGTGACAGACTATCTGTCCGCCCGGCTTGACCGCCCCCTCACCCTGGAGCAGATCTGTCAGGACAATCTGGTGGGGCGCAGTCAGCTCCAAAAGCTCTTCCACTCCCACACCGGCGGGGGAGTCATTGAGTATTTCGGCCAGCTGAAAATTCAGGCGGCCCGGCGGATGATTCGGGAGGGGCAGCTGAATTTCACCCAGATTGCCGCTCTGCTGGGCTTTCAGTCGGTCCACTACTTCTCCCGCCGTTTTCGGCAGACCACCGGTATGTCCCCCAGCGAGTACGAGCACAGCGTCAAGATGCTCTCCGAGCTCAGCGGCGTCCAACCCGGCGAGCCGCCCGCCCCCTGAGCCGGTATACAGCAGGGCTGCTCGCGTTCCGGAAGGAACGCGAGCAGCCCCTTATACGTTTTATTCCTCTCCCCGCTCTTGGCGCAGCTCCGCTTCCTCCTCCGGGGTCAGCTCCGCCCCCCGCAGGGCCCTCCGATAATCCCTCCAGCTGTACAGCCCAAAGCCGGCCGCGGCGGTCCCCAGCACTCCGCCCGCCAGCCAGCCCGTGGCGGGGGAAAAGGTGGGATCGCTCCCCCCAAGGCCCGCCAGCCTCCAAGCCAAATAGAGCAGATAGCCGCTGACCAGGGCCCGCAGCAGGGCCTTGAGGTCCGCCTGATTTTTTCTCACCACATGATACCGCTTCTTTTCCCGGCGCATGACGCTCACTCCTCCTGCGGAAGCAGCCTTCCGCCAGCCATGGGGCAAACCGCCCTCATCCCCTCTATTGTACCGCCTTTTGGGGAAAAAGCAAGGGGAAATCCCCTTTACATTTCCACGCCTCTCATATATAATGGTGCGGAAATGAATTTAGAAAGTGTGGGAAGCACATGCTTCAATTTGACGAGTATAAGGTAAAGCTGAACAACCTGGCCCCGGCCTTGAAGGAGCTGGCCCAGGCGCTGGACCTGGAGGGGGCGGAGCGGGAGCTGGACATGCTCCAGGCCGAATCCGCCGCCGACGGCTTCTGGGACAACCTGGCCAAGGCCCAGAAGGTCCAGCAGCGCATCAAAGCCCTCCAGAGCAAGGTGGACAGCCAGAACAAACGGCGGGGCCAGTGGGACGACCTGATGGCCTTGTGCGAGATGGGAAACGAGTTCGAGGACGAAAGCTTGATCCCCGAGCTGGAGGAGGGTTTCATCCGGCTGGAGGCCGACATGGAGACCGCCCGGCTGGAGACCCTGCTCACCGGAGAGTACGACCGGTCCAACGTAATCTTGACCATCCACCCGGGAGCGGGCGGTACCGAGGCCCAGGACTGGGCCCAGATGCTCTACCGCATGTACACCCGCTGGACCGAGCGCCACGGCTTCACCTACCAGATCATGGACTACCAGGAGGGGGACGAGGCGGGCATCAAGTCGGCCACCATTATGGTCGAGGGAGAGAACGCCTATGGCTACCTTCGCGGGGAGCACGGCGTCCACCGCCTGGTGCGGGTGTCTCCCTTCGACGCCAACGCCCGGCGGCAGACCTCCTTCGCCTCGGTGGAGGTGATGCCCGACCTGCCCGAGGACGTGGAGGTGGATATCCGCCCCGAGGACATCGAGATGCAGGTCTACCGGGCCTCGGGGGCCGGCGGACAGCACGTCAACAAGACTTCCTCCGCCGTCCGGCTTATCCACAAGCCCACCGGCGTGGTGGTGGCCTCCCAGCAGGAGAGAAGCCAGTTCCAGAACAAGGACAACTGTATGAAAATGCTCCGGGCCAAGCTGGTGGAGCTGCAAATGCAGGAGAAGGCGGAGAAGATCTCCGATTTGAAG
>CATKHE010000192.1 GCA_949747935.1 uncultured Eubacteriales bacterium | reverse complement strand
ATCTACAACGCCGTCTATATGGAGGCCCAGAAGCACGACCACACCCTCGCTGCGGAGCTGGAGCCCGGACTGCCCGTGATCCTGGCCGACCGGGAGCGGGTGCTCCAGGTGATGATGAATATTGTATCCAATTCCATCAAGTACACCCCCGACGGAGGCCATATCGCCATTCGAGCCGGACGGACGGGGGACAAGGTGTGGATGGAGACGGACGACGACGGAATCGGGATCCCGGAGGAGGACCGTCCCCGTATTTTTGAGCGGTTCTACCGGGTGGACAAGGCCCGCTCCCGACAGTCCGGAGGCACCGGCCTGGGGCTGTCTATCGCCAAGGAGATTGTGGACCGGCACCAGGGCCGGCTGCTGATCCTGGACAAGGACGGGCCGGGACTGACAGTCCGTCTGGAGCTGAATGTTGAGGGACCGGAGCATGGAAAAGAGTAAAAAAAGGCGGGCCGTTGAGCTTGTAAAGGACGTTCTGATTATCCTGCTCAGCTGCTCCGCTCTTTGGCTGGCCGCCCGGACCCCGCTGGCCGCCCCGCTGCGGGGCCTGCTTCAGGAGGAGGGGCCCAGGACCGCCCCCGGTCAGAGTCAGGGGGAGGGGCGCGGAGAGGGCGCCGTGCCTTTGGCGATGGCGGCCAATATTCCCGGCGGGAATGGCCTGCCCGAGGGGACGCGCTGCGGCCTGCGCTATGACCAGAACGCCTGTCAGGAGCTGTTTCAGAGGGTGGCAGGCCCGCTGGCCGAGACCCTGTCCAGCGCGGACGGGCCGGAGGCGGTGAGCCGCCGGGAGTGGGAACAGGCGCTGACCGCGCAGCTGGGGGTATATATGGACTTTCAGGGACAGATTCCCCTGCCGGTGCTGGTGGGCTGGCTGTCCGGGGAAGAGACCCGCCTGACGGCCACCGTCCGCCGCATGGTCCTCACCGTGGGGGAGGACGGCCTTGACCTCTGCTACCGGGATGAGGAGGACGGGAGATTTTACCGCTGCCGTTCCCGGGTGGCGGACCCCTTCTCTGTGGCGGAGGCCCTGTCCGAGCTGACGGATAACGGGGCCTTTTACGCCTTTGAATCGGAGCTGTATCAGGGCCTGGACCCGGACACGCTGCTCCTGCCGGAGGCCCCGGCCCCCGCGGTCTACTCTGTGGTCAACCCCATGAGCGGAGCTCAGGGGGCGCTGGAGGCGCTGGTGCGGGACTTGGGCTTTTCTCTCAATTCCACCAGCTTCTATTCCACCGACGAGCAGGTTGCCCGCAGCGGGGACGACAGTGTCCGGCTGTCCAGCCGGGGGGTAGCGCAGTACCAGTACGAGGGAAAAGCGGGCGGCGGTCTGTTCCGCGTTCCGGGACAGGGAGGCACGGGCGCGCTGTTCAGCAGTGTGGAGGTGTGCCGTCAGATCGCCCTGACTGCCGTGGGGAGCCGCTGCGGCGAGGCCAGGATCTATCTGCTGTCTGTCCGGGAGAGCCCGTTTGGACTGGAGATTGAGTTTGGCTACAGCCTGAACGGCATCCCTGTCCTGCTGGACCAGGGGTATGCTGCCCGCTTTCTGGTGAGGGAAGGGGAGGTGGCCCAGTTTGCTATATACCTGCGCGGCTACACCGCAAACGGGACGGATTCGTTGGTTCTGCCCCCCCGTCAGGCGGCAGCCGCCCTTTTGGCCCAGGGTCTGGAGGGGGAGGAACTTCTGCTCACCTATACCGACGGCGGCGGAGACACCGCCTCTGCCGGCTGGTCGGCCAGGGAGAGCCGGAGAGGGGAGGGCTAGACGATGCCCTGGACAAAGCTGAAAAATATCATTCTGGCCATCCTGACGGTTACGAATTTGTGTCTGCTGTTCCTGGTGGCGGACCCCGCCCTCCGCGGCCGCCAGCAGCTGAGCCGGGCCCGGGAGGAGGCCATCCAGCTTCTGCGGCGCAGAGGAATTCAGGTGGAGGAGGGGATCATTCCCCAGACTATGGACCTGCGTCCTCAGACGGCAGAGCGGAATCTGCCGGAGGAGGAGCGGGCCGCCGCCGCCCTTTTGGGGGAGGATGTGACTGCCGAGGCCCGGGGCGGAGAGGTCTACCGCTATTACAACGGGAACGGCTCGGTCCAGTTCCACAGTGACGGGACCTTTTCCGCCCAGCTGGAGCCGGATGCCTTCCCTCTGGGGGAGGACCGGCGGAGCGGCTGTCTGTCTCTGATGAAGAAGCTGGGGCTTAATGGCGAGATTTTGGAGGAGACAGAGGAGACCTTGACGTTTCGGCAAACCTGGGAGGGCCGCCCACTGTTTACCCAGCGGGTGACGCTGGTGTGCCAGGGCAGCGGTCTGGCCTCCGTGACTGCGGGCCGGCAGCTGGTGGGGCACACCCAAGAGGATACCACCCGACGAACGGTCACGGTAGCCACCGCGCTGATTGACTTTGTAAACGGCGTGAACGCGCTGGGAGATGTGTGCAGCAGGATCGACGTGATCGAACCGGGCTATGTCACCGCGGCTTCCCTGTCCGGCCCTACTACACTCACCCCGGTGTGGAGAGTGACCACCGACACCGGCGCCTACCAGCTGGATACCGTTACCGGCGCAGTGACCAGGGTGTCTTAAACATAGAAAGCGGCGCATATGCTTTTACGGGGCGCGCACGGCAGTCGCGTCCAATTCTATCCGGCCGCAGTTGCCCCGCAAAATGAGCGGGGGATACCTGCCTCCGCGGCCGCGCTTTGGAGGAATCCCATGTCAGATCGATACAGCCCCATCGGCGTTCTGGACTCCGGAATCGGTGGATTCAGCGTAGTCAAACAGGTGCAGAAGCTTTTGCCAGGAGAAAACATCCTCTATTTTGGAGATGGGGCTCATATCCCCTATGGCAACCATGGGGAGGAGGCCATTACGGCCATGGCCCGGTACATGTTCCAATTTATGGAGGACCGGGGGGTAAAGGCCCTGCTGGTGGCCTGCAACACCATCTCCTGTGTGGTGGACCGGTGTGAGCGCATGGTGACCTGCCCCGTATTCAGCGCCGTTCAGGCGGGGGCGGACGCGGCGGCCCGGCTGGAGGTGGGTAAGGTGGGGGTCATTTCCACCGTCTTTACCCACAATTCCCGCATCTATCCCCGCAAGATTCAAGACAGGAGCCCTCGGAAGCTGGTGGTGCTCAGCTGCGGCTGCCCCGACCTGGCCCGGCTGGTGGAACACAGCTTGGGGGACCCGGCCGGTATGGCCCTGGTAGAGGAAAACCTGCGGCAGGAGCTGGATCACATGGTGCTGGAGGAGAGGGTGGACTGCTGTCTGCTGGGCTGTACCCACTATCCCCTGGTGGCGGACAGCATTCATAGGCTCTACCCTGGACTGCCCCTGATTGACCCGGCGGAGGAGATGGCCCGGGCGTTGAAGGCCTGCTTGGACAGCATGTATTTGGGCAATCCTCAAACGGTCCCCGGCACGCTGACCATCTATACCACCGGCGACGTGGACGAGTATGCCCTCCGGGCTCTGCAGGTGGGGCTGGAGCGGGTGGATCGGGTGGAGTTTTACCCGCCCATGGAGCTGAGCATACAAAGGAGAGAGAAGCTGCCATGAGTTTGCTGCCAATGAAAAGAGGAATCAATTTTTCGGGAATAGAGCTTTTTGAAGTTCTGCTGAAGGTGGATTTTGACGCCCTGGTGGACTTTCTTCACCAGCATGGCGGGCTGGACGGGGTGGAGGAGTATGGCCGGACGGCCCTGATGGAACTGACCATCGGACGGGTCCAGGATACGGTGAAGACCTGGGATTCTCAGGAGGGCGGGCTCTATGCCCAGGAGGGCCGGAACGAGCTGATGAGGGCCTTTTTCCGCCGGTGCCGGGACTTCTCCCTGGAGTATCTGCTCCGGTTTGAGAACGAGTTTGCCCAAAAGCTGGTGGAGCTGGGCTGCAATATCAACCAGCGGGACCGCTACGGCTACACCGCCCTGCGCTACGCCGTGCAGGACAAAAATTACGAGATGGCCGAGTATCTGCTGAGCTGTCCCGGGGTGGAGTTTCAGGACGTGCCCCCCACCATGGATGACCGGATGGACAGTATTCTGGTCCGGGGCGGCTATGACATCTTTACCCCCCGGACCAGTATCCTCCAGGCCTGTAAGCGGGCCCCGCTGGAGGGCTGGATGAATTGGCATCAGGGGAAGGGGGACACCGTCCCCTGGATGCCCTGCTGGAAGGACTTCTCCCTGACCCTGGCCGCTGTCCAGGAGAGATATCCCGACCGCCTGCCTGAGATTCCGCCCTTCTATCTGGACACGGTGGAGTATGACTTCCTGATGCAGGACTTTTCCGACTT
>CATKHE010000191.1 GCA_949747935.1 uncultured Eubacteriales bacterium | reverse complement strand
GGCCCGCTTGCCGAAGAAGTCCTGGGACCAGTCCACGCTGCCGTCCTCCAGCCGGGGCGGGTTGGCCACATCCAGGGTGGTCACCTGGAACATCTCCCCGGCGCCCTCGCAGTCGCTGCCGGTGATGATGGGGGTGTGGACATAGACGAAGCCCCGGTCCTGGAAAAAGCAGTGGACGGCGTGAGCGGCCACGCTCCGCACCCGGAAGGCGGCGGAGAACAGGTTTGTCCGGGGCCGCAGGTGCTGGATGGTGCGCAGGAACTCCACGCTGTGGCGCTTTTTCTGCAGGGGGTACTCGGGGGAGGAGGGGCCCTCCACCGCGATGGAGGCGGCCTTCACCTCCAGGGGCTGCTTGGCCCCGGGGGTGAGCACCACCTCTCCCTTGACAATGAGGGCGGTCCCCACGTTCTGTCCCGCGATCTCCTTGTAGTTATCCAGTACGTTGGCGTCCATGACCACCTGGAGGTTCTTGAAGCAGGAGCCGTCGTTCAGCTCGACAAACCCGAAGGTCTTCATGTCCCGGATGGTCCGGGCCCAGCCCATAACGGTAACGGCCTGCCCGCCCAGGCGCTCCTGGTCGGCAAAAATGGCGGCGATGGTGGTGCGTTCCATAAAATCCTCTCCATATCGTGCAAAATCTTTGGGCGATCCCGGAAAAGCCGGGAAAGACCTGATTATTATAATGCTTTTCCGGCTGTTTGACAAGTGTTTCCCCCAAGTAATTTTAACAGGGTTTGAAGGGACATGTATCTTTACAGCGAGAAAAAGATGTGCTATAATATATCTTGAATTGCTATCTGTAACCCTTTTGGAATAGAACAGTTTGCCGGCCGGGCCGCCGTACGATATTAGGAGTGAAGCATATGCAGCAAAAAAAGGGACGCCGTGCCCTTTCCAACTGGAGCAGCTGGCGGATTCTGTGGGTCCTGGGCCTGTTTGTGGCGGTGGCCACGGCGGGGATGATTGTCAGTCAGCAGCTGTTGCTGGACAACGCCCGAACCATGGGTAAAAATCTGGTCACCAGCTACTCCAACGACGAGGACAACCAGTTTAACACATATGACCGCATTCTCACCCTGGCCATGTACTATATGGAGGATATGGTCAACGACGGTGTGGACACCACCGAGTTTGAGAACTGGCTGGCGGACTTCTTTGAGAAAAGCGCAGACCTGCTCAATACCAGGAGCCTGGATATCTACGCCGTGCTGAACGGACAGGTCATCTCCGCCGGGGAAACGCACGGCTGGGATTACGACTATCAGAGTCAGTCCTGGTACCGGCAGGCCATGGAGGCGGAGGGTAAAGTGATTTTCACCGACGCCTACGCCAGTGATTCCTACGGCGGAGAGATGGTGGTCACCATTGCCGTCTCTGCCGCCGGGAGCGATAACGCGGTCGCCCTCGACGTGCCGCTGGACCGCTTCCGCGACGATCACACGGTTCAGGAGCTGCCTGTGGGCGGAGCCTATTATGTGCTGGACCGGCGGGGCACCCTGCTGTATTACAGCGTTCCATTCGAGGCCACGGAGGAGGAGCTTCAGGAGTATACCATGGACCTGTTTGAGCGGGTCAACCGGGGGGAGCTGGACGGTAAGGACAACGAGATCATCGGCATGCAGAAGCTCACCCGGGGGCTGTATTACCAGCACACCGAGAACGGCTGGCTGTGCATCCTCACCGTTCCCTATGAGACGCTGCTCCAGGGGGTGCAGAGCATCCTGGTGTACTACGGCGTGGGACTGGTCTTCTTCCTCTTCATCGCCCTGGGCATGTGGCTGCGGGACCGGAAGCTGAGCTGGGCCGCCAAACGCAGCAGCGAAACCCTCCAGGTCATGGGAAACATCTATTACGCCTTCTACCGCATCAACATGGTGACGGGCACCTATGAGCTGACCAAGCCCTCCGACTATGTGCGGGGAGAGATCACAAAGGAGACAGGGGACTACCAGCAGCTTCTGGACGTCATCGCCTCCGCCCTGGACGAGTGGACCAGAGAGGATTTTGTCAGAAACTTCTCCCTGGACAATATCCGCCTGCTGGCCGAACAGCAGTCCCGGGACTTTGGCGGGGAGTTCCTCCGCCGCTTCAGCGACGAGGAGCGGTGGATCAGCGTCCGCCTGCTTATCGACCCGGAGATCATGCCCAACGAGGCGGTCATCTGCTTCCGGGACATCGAGAAGGAGAAGGAGGAGCAGCAGCAGCAGGTCTACCTGCTCAAGGGTGCGCTGTCCGCCGCGGAACAGAGCGAGCGGTCGCAGAAGCAGTTCTTCTCCGTGATGAGCCACGATATGCGTACGCCGCTGAATATTATCATCGGTATGACCAACCTGGCTCTCCAGTCGGAGAACGACCCGAATAAGATCAAGGATTACTTAAACAAAATCGGCGGCGCCAGCCAGCAGCTGCTGGCCCTGATTAATGACATTCTGGAGATTGCCCGCCTGGAGCAGGGCAACGTCTCCATGGAAATCAAATCCTTTGACCTGCGGGAGGCCATGAAAACCTGGAGCTCCCCTTTCCAGACCCAGGCCCAGGCGGACGGCAAGGAGTTCAGCCTGTCCATGGATATCAAGGACCAGATGATCAAGGGCGACCCCGCCCGGCTGGGACAGGTGATCAACAATCTGGTGTCCAACGCTATGAAGTTTACCAAGGCGGGGGACAAAATATCCATCTCCCTGCGTCAGATAGACGAGGGCCGGCGCAACAACTACCTCTTCATTGTGGAGGATACAGGCGCGGGCATGTCGGAGGAGTTCCTGCCCAAGATTTTTGACCCCTACGAGCGGGAAATCCGCTTCGGCGCTAAGGAGGTCATGGGCACCGGATTGGGTATGCCCATCGTGAAAAATCTGGTGACCCGCATGGGCGGTCAGATTACCGTGGACAGCACCTTGGGCGTGGGGACCGTGTTCTCCGTCACCCTGCCCTTCGACGTGGGCGAGGCTCCCCAGGATTCTCCGGTGGAGGAGCTCAACCGGGTCGCCCAGCTTCAAAATCGGAATATCCTTCTGGCGGAGGACAATTTCCTGAATATGGAGATCGCCACCGAGCTGCTCCAGATGCGGGGCGCCAAGGTGACTCCGGCGGAAAACGGCCGCAAGGCCCTGGAGGCCTTCCAGGACTCTCAGCCCTACTTTTTCGACGCCGTCCTGATGGATATGCAGATGCCGGAGATGGACGGCTGTCAGGCCACCGAGGCCATCCGGCGGCTGGACCGCCCGGACGCGAGGTCTACCCCCATTATCGCGCTGACTGCCAACGCCTTTGCCGAGGATATCAGCCGCACCGCCCAGGCCGGGATGGACGCCCACCTGGCCAAGCCCATAAATATTGAGCTTCTGTGTACCACCCTGACGAAATTGATGTCTCAGCGAGAGCAGCACGAGAAAACGATGAAAAAGGAGTGAGCCCCCCTTGTCCCCCAAAAGCAAGCAGCGGTATACCATTCTGGTAGCTGACGATTCCGAAATGAACCGCTCCATCCTGCGGTCCATGCTGGAGGAGTCCTATGACATCATTGAGGCGGAGGACGGCCTCCAGGCGGTGACGATTCTTCAGAAGATGGAGCAGGAGATCTCTCTGGTCCTGCTGGACATTGTCATGCCCAACATGAATGGCTTCGACGTGCTGTCCGCCATGAACAAATATAACTGGATCGACAGCGTGCCTGTCATCATGATCTCCGCGGAGAGCACCCACGACTTCATCGAGCGGGCCTATGACATGGGGGTGACGGACTACATCAGCCGCCCCTTTGACATGATGGTGGTCCGCCGGCGGGTAATCAACACTATCATGCTCTACGCCAAGCAGCGCCGGCTGGCCGCCATGGTGAATGAGCAGATCTATCAGAAGGAGAAGGTCAACAACCTGATGATCTCCATCCTCAGCCATATTGTGGAGTTCCGCAACGAGGAGAGCGGCCTGCATGTGCTCCACATTCAGACGATGACGGAGATCCTGCTGAAGAGCCTGATGCACAAGACGGACAAGTACAAGCTGGACCGGGAGACTATCAACCTCATCAGCAACGCCTCTACCCTCCACGATGTGGGCAAGATCTGTATTCCCAGCGAGATCCTGAACAAGCCTGGCCGCTTCACCGACGAGGAGTTTGCCATCATGAAGGGCCACTCCAAGATGGGCGCGGACATGATGGAGGGGGTCCCCTTCCAGGACGAGCCGCTGGTGAAGTATGCCTATGAGATCTGCCGCTGGCACCATGAGCGGTACGACGGCAGGGGCTATCCCGACGGGCTTTCCGGGGAGGACATCCCCATCTCCGCCCAGGTGGTGGCCCTGGCGGACGTGTATGACGCGCTGACCAGCGTCCGGGTGTATAAGCCTGCCCACTCCCACGAGAAGGCGCTGTCCATGATCCTGAATGGGGAGTGCGGAGCCTTCCAGCCGCTGCTCCTGGAGTGCCTGGTGGAGAGCAGCGACGTGATCCAGCAGGAGATGTCGGTAGACACCGTAACCCGGAGCGACCAGCGGGCCATAGAAAATACCACCGCGGAGATACTTCAGTACGAGGAGATGTCAACCGCGGACTGCACGCTGCATATTTTGGAGTATGAGCGGGCCAAGTTCCGCTTCTTCTACGGTATTTCTGAGGATATCCTCTTTGAATACACCCAGACGCCCCCCATGCTCACCCTCTCCGCCCATGGTGCGCGGCAGCTGGACCTGGAGGAGACTATCATGGATCCCTGCGAAAACAAGTCCCTGATGGAACGGGTCTGTATAGACCGGCTGTCTGCGCTGCTCCACGGTACGACCCCAGAGAACCCGGTGGTGGAGCTCGACTGTGAGATTCTGCTCAACGGCGCAGTGTGTCCTGTCCATATCACCGCCCGGGCAATGTGGTCCTCGGAGGAGACCCCCCAATATACTGGCGCGATCGGCAAGGTGACTCAGCGAGAGAAGGAGGATGCTCAATGACCATTCAAGAGTGCTACAACGCTTTGGGCGGTGACTATCAGGAGGTACTGGGCCGGCTGTACAGTGAGGCACTGGTTCAGAAATTTGTGGGTAAATTTCTGGCTGACCAGTCCTTCCAGCAGCTGGAGGATAACCTGAAAGTGGGAAACTACGACGAGGCTTTCCGGGCTGCCCATACCCTGAAGGGCGTCTCCCAGAATCTCAGCTTTACCAGGCTGTATCAGTCCAGCCACGAGATTACAGAGGCGCTGCGGACCAAAAACTATGAGCTGGCCGTTCAGCTGCTTCCGGCTGTACAGGCGGACTACGAGCAGACCGCGCAGGCCATTCAGACATATCAGAACAGCTGAGCCTTGCAAAATATCCCGCCGCGGTCCGCCCCAAGGGCGTCCCCCTGCCTGTCAAAAAGCTTCTGTCCCCCCTCTGGGGGGCGGGGATTGGGGTCGG
>CATKHE010000190.1 GCA_949747935.1 uncultured Eubacteriales bacterium | reverse complement strand
TCTGGTGCTCAACTACGGCGCCGCCGCCCAGAAGAACATCGCCGCCTTCTCCGAAAGCGCCCTGAACAACGTGAAGACCAAGGACCTGGGCGAGGTGGGCGAGGCCCTGTCCTCTCTGGTGGTGGAGCTGAAAACCTTCGGCCAGCCGGAGAAAAAGGGCATCGGCGGCTTCTTCCAAAAGAAGAAAAATGAGCTGGAGGCCCTGAAAGCCAGCTACTCCAAGGCCGAGGTCAATGTGGACAAGATTGTCAAGGTGCTGGAGAACCACCAAGTCACCCTGATGAAGGACGTGGCCATGTTCGACCAGATGTATGAGCTGAACACCAAGTATTACAAGGAGCTGACCATGTATATCCTGGCCGGCAAGAAGCGGTTGGAGTACCTGCGTACCCACGACCTGGCCGAGCTGAAAAAGAAGGCAGAGACTACCGGCGCCCAGGAGGACGCCCAGGCCTACAACGACTTCGCCAACCTGTGCAACCGGTTTGAGAAGAAGCTCCACGACCTGGAACTCACCCGGATGATTTCCATTCAGATGGGTCCCCAGACCCGGCTGCTCCAGAACAACGATACCCAGATGCTGGAGAAGATCCAGTCCTCTCTGGTGAACACCATCCCCCTGTGGAAGAGCCAGATGGTGCTGGCCCTGGGCCTGGAGCACAGCCGTCAGGCCACCGCTGCCCAGACTGCCGTCACCGATATGACCAACCAGCTCCTCCAGAAAAACGCCGACATGCTCAAGATGGGCACTATCGAGACTGCCCGGGAGGCCGAGCGGAGCGTGGTCTCTATCGAGACCCTCCAACACACCAACCAGCAGCTCATCACCACCCTGGACGAGGTGATGAAGATCCAGACCGAGGGCGCCCAAAAGAGGAAAGAGGCCGAGAAGGAGCTGGGCCGCATCGAGGGTGAGCTGAAACAGAAGCTGTTGGAGCTGCGAGGCTGACTGTAGGAGAACGCCATGAAATTTTTTCAAAAAGCATGGGTAGCCTGGCTGATTGTTGTGGTCATGATTGCGGGGGCCGTGGTCATTGGACGGACCAAGGGCGGCGGCGCGCCCACGTCGGAAGCCCCCGCCTCCACCGGTCTGGACACCACCCTGTCCACCAGCGGTTACAGCAAGTATGTATGGGATGACGCGGATATTCTGTCCGCCGCCACAGAAAAGAAGATCAGCCTGTACAACGCCAACTGGGATTTTCGCTACAACAGCGTGGTGGCCATTGTCACCACCGATTCCGTCACCAGCCTGGAGGATTTCGCCTGGGATCAGGGGGTGGACATGGGCCTGGGCGAGGGCGATGCCGTTCTGGCCATTTCGGCGCGGGATGAGGACTGGTTTGTAGCCCCCGGCGACGACTTCTCCACCATTCTCACCAATCGGGTGGTCTCTGATCTGGAGGGTATCCTGTCGGGTGATTTGAATGACAAGACCATTTTGGCCTTTTATGAGGCTCTCAACGAGGTCTATCTGGACAACTTCGGCCTGGGCAACGCGGAACCTGACGGTTCCTACGGGTACAATAACAGCGGGGACACAGCCGCGGGCGTCATCATGCTGGCCTTTATTCTCATCGCCATTGTGGTGGTCATCAGCGCCATTGACCGCAGCCGGTACAACACCTACCGGCGGCAGTATTATGGCGTGGTCAATCCTCCGGTGATGTTCCGGCCCATCTTCTTCTGGCATGGGCCAAGCTCCTACTGGTACCGGCGACACTGGCATCAGCCTCCCCCGCCCCCGCCCCGACCTCCCAGAGGTCCTGGCGGCGGACCTGGAAACCGCCCCGGTGGCGGCTTTGGCTCCTCCAGCGGCTTTGGCGGCGCTGGCAACCGAGGTCCCAGAGGGGGCGGCACCTTTGGCGGACGTCCCTCCGGCGGCGGCCGGTCGGGCGGCTTTGGGGGCAGCTTCGGCGGCTCTTCCTTCGGCGGCAGCCGGGGCGGAGGCTCCTTTGGCGGCTCCCGAGGTGGGGGCTTCGGAGGCCGGTCGGGCGGCTTCGGAGGGGGGTCCCGCGGCGGCGGCTTTGGCGGACGCCGATAAACAGATGAAAACTCCCTCGCTTGACGCGAGGGAGTTCTTTTTATACCTGTATCCGCTCGATGCCATCCACGGCGGCCTGGACCATTCCCGCAATGTCCAAGCCTTGCTCCGCCGCCTCCAGCTCCTCTAAAGTGGGACGCAGACGGGGATGCCGGGGGGTGAAGACGGTGCAGCAGTCCTCATAGGGGAGAATAGATGTGTTGAAGGTGCCGATTTTCCGGGCGATTTTCACAATGTCCTCCTTGTCCATTCCCACCACCGGACGGAGGATGGGCAAATCGACGACTGCTCCGGTAACGGCCATAGCCTCCATAGTCTGGCTGGCCACCTGACCCAGGCACTCGCCGGTGACCAGGGCCTTGGCTCCGCACCGCTGGGCCACCCTTTCCGAAATACGCATCATAAACCGGCGCATGACCAAGGTGAACAGCTCCTGGGGGACGGACCGGCGCAGCTCCTCCTGGATAGCGGTGAAGGGCACCACATGGACGGTGAGCCGCCCGCACCAGGGGGTGAGCAACCGGGCCAGGTCGAGGACCTTCTCCTTGGCCTCGTTGGAGGTGTAGGGGTAGGAGAAAAAGTGGACCATCTCCAGGGCCACTCCCCGCTTGGCAATCATCCAGGAGGCCACCGGGGAGTCGATGCCCCCGGACAGCAGGGACACTGCCCGGCCGTTGATCCCCACCGGCAGTCCCCCCGCCCCTGGCTCCGGGTTGGCGTGGACAAAAGCGGCGTAGTCCCGAATCTCAATGTAGACGGTGAGTTCCGGGTTGTGGACGTCTACCTTCAGGTCGGGGTAGATCTCGTCCAACTCGCCGCCGACGTACTGGCTGAGCTGGATGGAGGTCATGGGGAAGGTCTTGTCCGCCCGCTTGGTCTCCACCTTGAAGGTGCGGGCGGCGGACAGCTTGCCGCCCAGATACTCCCGGGCGGCGGCGAGAATGGCGTCCTTGTCCTTCTCGCAGGCCCGGGCACGAGACAGGCCCACCACACCGAAGACCTTGGTCAGCGCCTCCCAGGCCCCGTCCACGTCACACTCGTCGGTCATGGGCTCCACATAAGTGGTGGACTGGCGGGTGTACACCCGAAACTGACCCAGGTTGTTCAGCCGACGGTAGATATTTGCCTGGAGCTTGTCCTCAAAGCTGCGGCGGTTCAGGCCCTTGAGAACCATCTCCCCCAGCTTGAGTAGGATCATTTCGTTCATCGCAATCACCTTGTTAAAAATCTGTAGGGGCGGCCTGTGGCCGCCCGTGTGACCTATTCAGATATGGCGGGCGGGCCGCGGGCCCCCCCCCCCCCCTTTAATAAAATGAATGGGGGGGACCAAAAGATCAACCTTCAAAAGAGGGGG
>CATKHE010000189.1 GCA_949747935.1 uncultured Eubacteriales bacterium | reverse complement strand
CATCAACATTGTTACCATCCCTCTGGGACTGTCTGTGGGCTTCAAGGCTACCTATGACAGCTTCCTGACCAAGCAGACCCTGTATATTGTGGTGCTGGGTCTGCTGGCCTTCATGCTGTCCACCGTGGGCGGCCTGCTCTTCGGTAAGGTACTGTATATCGCCACCAAGGGCAAGATCAACCCCCTGATCGGCTCCGCCGGCGTGTCTGCCGTGCCTATGGCTGCCCGCGTGGCCCAGACTGTGGGTCAGAAGGAGAACCCCTCCAACTTCCTGCTCATGCACGCTATGGGCCCCAATGTGGCCGGCGTCATTGGCTCCGCTGTTGCGGCGGGCTTCATGATCAAGGTGTTTGGCGGCTGATTTTCTTGGAATTGTATTGATTTGTTCATTGAACCGGCGTGCCTTTGTGGCACGTCGGTTTCTTGTCTTCAAAAAAACTTAAAAAATTCGCCGTTTGTCAAGAGAAATGCAAAAAATTTTATAAATTTTTAAGAAAAGGATTGCAGTAGAATGGAGATATCTAATAAGTACACATGAGAAAAAGATAAATGCTACCTATCACAGACACGATTGTTTTATCAATGCGGTGTTTTGAGTATTGCGGACCGGGGCGTCTTGGCGCGACTTGCCTCCCGATTATGAGGAGTGGGGTAGCGTTCATCGGAGGTTCATCCACTGGCGTAGAAAAGACATTAGGGAAAGAGTTCTGGAGATTCTGATTGACG
Organism: uncultured Eubacteriales bacterium; assembly: GCA_949747935.1. The sequence continues at coordinate 9,518 of CATKHE010000189.1, read as the reverse complement.
AACCGGATTATGAATGGCTGATGATCGATGCCAACTATATCAAAGTGCATCTCCAAGCGGCGTGAGTTAAAGGCAGCAATCAGGATATGTCCAGGACAAAAGAGGGCTCAACATCAAAATATATCTGGCCTTGGATGAGAATGGTATGCCAGTGTGAATTCGTGACAGGAGGTACCCGAGCGGATTGTAAAGAAGCTGTCCACCTGATAGAGGGTATTTCTGCGGAAACTCTACTGGTAGACCAGAGCTATGAGACAAATGGGCCTATGCGGTTTTGGCAGGAATGGAATCTGTGATCCTGTCGAACAAGGATACACCACTCGGTACTGGATCTCATACTAAACTTCAATAAGGAGTAGCATTTAGAAGATAAATATGCTACAATAACTCTGGTGATAGAAATGAAATATAAATTCAGTGCAGAACAATATGCGGAAATCAAATCAGCGCAAAAAAGGAACTGGGACAAGCAAATTGAGAAGCATTTGAAAGTGCTGGCATGACGATACGAAGGAACATCCATAAAGGAGACTGGGAAGGCGACCGGATTTGGCTATGCGCATATAACGAATCTGATCCGCAAGTATTATGGGGAAGGACTGCAGGCCATATCCGAAAAGCATTATGCAGGAAACCGTCGAAATATGAACATAGACGAAAAAGTCATGCCCTGGAGCAGGCATCCGAAACAAGCCGACGAGGAGGAGATTGCTTCCTTAAAAAAATCAAGCAAAGGCTATCAGAGTTTTCAAAAGAAAAACCCCCGGAAAATCGAAATTTTCCGGGGTTTTTGAGCGTTTTGGATATAAAATCAGCGTTTGCTGAACTGGGGGGCGCGGCGGGCGGCCTTGAGGCCGTACTTCTTGCGCTCCTTCATGCGAGGGTCACGGGTGAGGAAACCAGCGGCTTTCAGCGCAGGACGGAACTCTTCGTTGACGAGCAGAAGCGCACGGGCAATGCCGTGACGAATCGCACCGGCCTGGCCGGTCACGCCACCGCCGGAGACGGTGGCAACGATATCTACCTTGCCCAACTGCCCAGTGGTCACCAGGGGCTGACGGACAATGAGCTTCAGGGTCTCCAGGCCAAAGTAATCATTAATATCACGGCCATTAATGGTAATAGCGCCAGTACCGTTCTCAAACAGATGGACGCGGGCCACGGAGGACTTCCGGCGGCCGGTTCCATAGAAATAAGGCTTTTTGCTCTTATACATGATTCAAATCCTCCTCTTACTCGTTCCAGAGCTCGGGCTTCTGGGCGGCGTGTTCATGCTCGCCGCCGCGGTAGATGTGCAGGCGAGTCAGAGAGTTCCGGGACAGAGTGTTCTTGGGCATCATACCCCGGACGGCTAACTTCATAGCCAGCTCAGGCTTAGTCTGCATCAAGGTACGGTACTTGGTCTCCTTTAGGCCGCCTACCCAGCCGGAGTGAGTGCGGTAGTACTTCTGATCCAGTTTCTTGCCGGTGAGCACTGCCTTCTCAGCATTGATAATGATGACAAAGTCGCCGCAGTCGGCGTTGGGAGTGAACTCGGGCTTGCGCTTGCCCCGCAGCAGATCGGCGGCGATGACAGCGGTTTTGCCCATGGGCTTGCCGGCGGCGTCGATCACGTACCATTTCCGCTCGATGCTGCCTTTTTTAGCCATGAACGTGGACATAGGTGAAACCTCCAATTTCCTTTACATTTATGTGAAAAATGCTCTGTGACAAACATTTTGCCCCGAAAGCTGCACAGACGGAGCGTGTTGTATTATAGTACGGGAACAGCCGGGTGTCAATGGTTTTGGGGTAGAATTTTTATAAAATCTTTTATATCTCTGATTTTCTCTAGTTTACTCTTAAATACTCTCAAAATCTTCTTTATGATTTTTGTTTTTAACTTGCGGAAAGCAGTTCTTTTATGGTAAAATACCGGAGACAAAGGAGGAGACCTATGAACAAAATACTTTCTCTCACACGCCGATGTGTGGAGGACTACAACATGATTATTCCCGGCGACCGGATCGCGGTAGGGGTATCTGGGGGGAAAGACTCCCTGATGCTGCTGATGGCTCTGGCAAAGCTGCGGGAGTTTTACCCCGTTCCTTTTACAGTGGAGGCCATTACCCTGGACTTAGGAACGTCAGCTGCTCAGGGAAATGACTTTCGACCGGTGGCCCGTCTGTGTCAGGAGTTGAATGTACCTTATACTGTGGTTCCAAGTCAGATACGCTGGGTTATTTTCAACGTCCGGGGGGAAAAGAATCCCTGTTCCTTGTGCTCCAAGATGAGGAGGGGGGCTCTCCATACCACTCTTCAGGAGCGGGGAATTTCCAAAATTGCCTTGGGCCACCACTATGACGACGCAGTGGAGACCTTCTTCATGTCCCTGCTTTTCGAGGGACGGCTGTCCTGCTTCCAGCCCGTCACCTACCTGGACCGGACGGGGATCACCCAGATCCGTCCCCTGCTCTACTGTGGGGAAAATCTCATTCAGCACACCGCTCAAAGGCTGAAGCTGCCAGTAGTCCACAGCACCTGCCCCGCCGACGGAAATACCAAGCGGCAAGAGATTAAGGAACTGATTTATGAGCTTCAGGGCCGGTACCCCGACTTGAAAGCTCGGGCCTTTGGGGCTATGCAACGGCTGCCTCTGCCAGAATGGGGACCTGTGGAGCGCCGTCGCCGGCCATTGTCTGAGAAATTGGAGGAGTAAAGCATGAGACAGAGAAAAAATATAGGACTTTTCCTGCTTTTGGGTGCTGTTCTGGTCTCTCTAACACTTCTGTTTTTCCTGCTGAACCAGGAGGAGCCGGAGCAAACCGTTCAACCTGGGGCGGGAGGAGGCCTTACTGTCCATTTCATTGATGTAGGACAGGCGGACGCCGCCTTAGTGATTTGTGATGGACATTATATGCTCATTGACGGCGGCAACGCTGAGGATTCCGACCTGGTGTATGCTTATCTGGAGCAGCATGGGGGAAAACATTTGGACTATATGGTGGCAAGTCATGCCCATGAGGACCACATCGGGGGCCTGTCTGGCGCACTCAACTACGCTACGGTAGACACCGCCTTCTGTCCTGTGACGGAATATAGTTCAAAAGTTTTTCAAAATATGGTGAGGTATCTGGGTGAACAGGGAAAAACCCTGACGGTACCTGAACCGGGGCATTCTTTCCAGCTCGGATCCGCTCAGGTGGAAATCCTGGGGCCGGTGAAGGAGTATGACGATACCAATGATACCTCTATCGTTCTACGCATTGATTATGGGAAGACCTCGTTTCTGTTTACAGGCGATATGGAGACAAGGGCGGAACAGGACCTGATTGATTCTGGAGCGGACCTGAACGCCACTGTGCTCAAGGCAGGACATCACGGCAGTGGGACCTCCAGCGGATACCAATTTCTTCGGGAGGTCATGCCCCAATCGGTGGTAATTTCGGTGGGAGAAGGGAACAGCTATGGACATCCCTCTGACGAGGTGCTTAGCCGCTTCCGGGACCTGGGGGCTGAGGTATACCGCACAGATATGCAGGGGCATGTGATTGCGGAGAGCGATGGAAATACGGTTGTTTTCCATACGGAAAAGGAGGCGGGCACTGCCACAAATCCCACAGAGACCCCTGCCCTCTGGACCTACATAGGGAACACTGGAACTAAAAAGTTCCATCTGCCTGAATGTGCCTCTGCACAGAATATTCAAATAGAAAATCAGGTGGAATTCTTCTCTCGTTCTCAAGCTGTGCGGGAGGGATATGAGCCCTGCGGACGGTGTAAGCCCTAGAATGATTAAATCCTTGATATTGTTTACAAAGTGTTAACATTTTAAAATGAAGCACATGAAAAGGTATGGGATAAGTAAAAACAGTTGTCTTTCTCCTCTTGAGCTCCTTGCCCTATTTGTCTGACAATCCTATATGTCAAATTTAAGGAAATCTTAATGAAAGCTAAACAGCCCTTCAATCAGACTGTGATAGGATGACAGCGTAAAATTAACATGGTCCATGGAAAGGAGCCGTTTGTCTATGGAAATCACATTGGAAATGGTGGAGCGTTTGAAGGAAAAGGCCAATGTCAGCTATGCCCAGGCCAAGGAAGCGCTGGAGTACAGCGGCGGTAATCTGCTGGACGCGCTGATCTACCTGGAGGAAAAGGGGACAATTCCTCGGGAGGAGCAGTCCTACTACTCCACAAAAAGCGAGACGCCCCCGCCCCCACCGGAGTCTCTGCCAATTCAGCTGCCCGCCAAGTCAAAGAAGCAGAAGAGCCCCAAAGCGCCCCGCCCCAAGGGGAACGGAGTCAGCCGCTTCTTCACTACCCTGCGCCGCTGGCTGGTAGATAATGAACTGGAGATTTGGCGCCGTGACCAGCCTATCACCGCTCTGCCTGTGCTGATTCTGGTCCTTCTGCTGTGCTGTGCTTTTTGGATTACAGTTCTGGTTTTGTTGCTCGGCCTGTTCCTCGGCTTCCGGTATCGGTTCTCCGGCCCTGACCTGGAACGGGATGAGATCAACAACGTAATAGGCTCGGTGGCCGACACCGCCGCCGACTTGGGGCACAAAGTCATGGACGAATTGAAGCACGATTGGCACTCCGATGAAAAGAAATAGAGTGATGATGAGGTGAACTAAATGGCGGAACGCATCCTTTTGGTGGAAGACGAGGAAAAGCTGGCCCGCATGGTGGAGCTGGAGCTGAAGTACGAGGGCTATGAGGTGGAAAAGGCGCTGGACGGCCGCCGGGGGCTGGAGCTGGCTTTGGGTGGCGGGTTTGACTTGGTACTGCTGGATATCATGCTGCCCCAGTTGTCTGGCATGGAGGTGCTGCGCCGCCTGCGCCGGGAGAGTCATGTCCCTGTAATTATGTTAACTGCTCGAGATAGTGTGGTGGACAAGGTGGCCGGCCTGGACTCGGGTGCGGACGACTATATCACCAAGCCCTTTGCCATTGAGGAACTGCTGGCCCGTATTCGGGCCGCTCTGCGTGGCAAAGGCAGCTCCGGCGGACAGGCCATTCCACTGGCTGTGGGGCCGCTTGTACTGGATGTGGAGCGCCATCAGGTGACTGTCCGGGGTCAGAACGTGGAACTGACCAAAAAAGAATTTGACCTGCTGCGGTGCCTTCTGGAAAACAAAAACCGGGTTCTTACTCGAGAGACCCTTCTGGATACGGTCTGGGGCTTCGACTTCGTAGGTGAAACCAACTCGGTGGACGTCTATATCCGCTTCCTCCGGGGGAAGCTGGACGATGCCTTCGGCCTGAAGCTGATTCACACCGTCCGCGGCGTAGGGTATGTCATCAAGGAGGAGTAACTATGGTCATCGTTTACCGTTCCAATACCGGCTTTACCAAAGAATACGCAAAGATGCTGGGTAAGGTGGAAAAGCTGAAGGTTTACGCCGCGGCGGAAGCCGTGGACCAAGTGCCCTCCGGAGAGACAGTCTTCTTCATGGGGCCCTTGATGGCGGGCCACATCTCCGGCATAGATCAGGCGGTCAAGAAATTCGATGTTAAGGGGGTCTGCGGTGTAGGTATGTCCCCATCTTCCCCTCAGGTGCTGGATACCCTGTCCAAGGCAAACTATGTGCCAAACATCCCTGTTTTTTACCTCCAGGGTGGCTGGGCCCCAAAACAGGTGGGCTGGCTCAAGCGGCGGATGGTAGGCATGGCCACCAAATCTATGCGGGAGACTCTGCGGGACAAGGGCAGTCGCCGCACTCCGGAAGAGAATCAGCAGCTTGACTTCCTCATCCATGGCGGCAGCTTTGTGGCCTTTGAACGTCTGGAGACCATCCGGAACTGGATGAGAACCCTGTAGGGCGCAACTGCCAGGTACGCCGCTCTGTTGAAACGACAGGTCGAGACCGCCGCATTTTGCACACCTGGAGGTGAATTCCCATGGCCCGAAAACACCATAAATTTCAGACTCCCCCGCCGGAGGACCCTATCGCCGCAGCTCGGGATTCCTCCCTGGCCTTTCGGCTGAATTTCGGCTTTTTCCTGCGTCAGCTGGGCATTTTTCTGGTGATGGACCTGCTTCTGGTTGTATTGTCTGTCTTTGGGCTGACTCTCTATGCCGAAAACCGCTGTGCCGACGTGGTGGACTTGGTAAACCAGCGGGGCGTCCCATCAGAAGAAGCCTTGGCTTGGATGGAGGCCAGCGACTACACCATCACCCCTCTGGACCGGGCGCCGGAGGGGAACGACTATACCGTAGTCGCTTGGCTGCCCACCGGTCGGCGGGAGACAGTGGATGGCCGGCGTACTTGGAATCTTAGCAGCTATTACACCGTTGAGATGCCCAATGGCGGTAAGCCCTATGCCATCACAGTGGACACTTCCGGCATCTTTACCGGCCTGTATTGGGCAGGGATGGTGATCCTGATCTGTCAGGGACTGTCTCTGGTGACAAATCTTTTTCGCAGTAGTCGCTCTATCCGAAAGGTGCTCCGGCCCATCCAAGATTTGGCCGCCACGGCGGCCCGGCTCAATTCCAAGGCCCACATGTCCAAACGGGAGCTGGAGAGCTTGGCTGGAGAGCTGGACAAGATCGACGCTGCCCACTTGGATAGCCGCATCGACCTGTCTCCTACCCAAAAGGAACTGCGATCCCTGGCCCAGTCTATCAATGAGTTGATGGACCGGGTGAATCAGGCCTACAGTGTCCAAATGCGCTTTGTCTCCGACGCCAGCCACGAGTTGCGCACCCCCATCGCCGTCATTCAAGGTTATGCCTCCCTATTGGACCGATGGGGCAAGAGCGACCCGGAAGCCCTTCAGGAATCTATCGACGCCATTCGCTCTGAGGCTCAGGCCATGGAGCGGCTTGTGGAACAACTGCTTTTCTTAGCACGGGGGGATAACGATTCTCAGCCGGTAAAAATGGAGCAGATTGATTTGACCGATCTTGCCGGCGAGGTCCTCCGGGAGGAGGAGATGATCCACCCCGAACGGACCTTCCTTCCCCGCTGGGGGGAGGACCCGGTCAGCATTCATGCTGACCCTGGTCTGATGAAACAGGTCCTGCGGATTTTAATGGATAATAGTTTAAAATACAGCCCGGAGGAGAGCCGCGTCTATCTCCGTGTGAGCCGGACCGGTAACTACATCCGCGTCACCGTTCAGGATGAGGGGATGGGTATTCCTCCTGAGGGTATCCCACATATTTTTGAGCGGTTTTACCGTACCGACCAGTCCCGTGACAGAAAGACCGGCGGTACCGGTTTGGGTCTGTCTATCGCAAAATGGATTGTAGAGCGCCACAGTGGCTGGTTTGAGGTAGTATCCCGCCTTGACGTAGGCACCCGGATCACTGCGGTTCTGCCTGCGGCAAATGCTGGTCAGACCATACAACCGGCGCTATAAGCGGTTTTTGCTTTACCATGAATATGACTTTAATTACCGTCAGATTGAAGAGATAGAGCATTATTGGCCGCAATCAATCAGGCACTCGGTCATACGGGCCAGAGAAAACATAAAGGCAGAGATAGAAAAGTATCGGGCCGTATGATATTGAGATACCCTCATATCTTTTGGATATAGGGGTATCTGTTAAATGTTCTCTAATAAAATTTTACTGATGAGAAAGAAAAGCATGCTATGCGTTATACCTTTTGCGGCCTGCCTACTTTTCTTTGGACAGGCCGCTTTTCGACAAGCTGAAGGCCGCCCGGAAGGGTGGCCTTATGTCTGTCCGGGGAAATTAAACACTTCTTAAGATTTTTATACTTGCAACTTAAACTGTCTGTGGTATGCTAGATTTAGAAATAGGAACGACGGGGAGGAACAGCCTATGTACACTATTCTGATCTGCGACGATGACAAGGATATCGTGTCCGCACTGGACATCTACCTCACCAGCGAGGGCTATCAGACCCTCAAAGCATACAACGGGAAAGAAGCGATCCGGGCGGCGGAGACCCATGATGTCCACTTGATCCTGATGGACATCATGATGCCTGAGCTGGACGGCATGCGGGCCACGGCCAAACTGCGGGAGGGGAGCAACGTACCCATTATCCTGCTGACGGCCAAGAGTGAGGACACAGACAAAATTCTGGGCCTGAACATTGGGGCGGACGACTATATCACCAAGCCCTTCAACCCCCTGGAGGTGATTGCCCGGGTGAAGAGTCAACTGCGGCGGTACACTGCATTAGGTGGAGCGGAGAAGGGGCCGGGCCTTATTACTGCTGGGCCCATCGCCATGGACGACGGAGCCAAGGTGGTCACGGTGGACGGGGAGCCTATCTCTCTCACCCCCATTGAGTACAATATCCTCAAGCTGTTGCTGTCCCACCCGGGACAGGTTTTCTCCTCCGCACAGATCTATGAGCAGGTGTGGAACGACCCAGCCTATGGCTCGGAGAACACAGTAGCCGTTCATATCCGCCATCTGCGGGAGAAAATTGAGATCAACCCCGCTGAGCCCCGATATTTAAAGGTAGTCTGGGGTCTAGGCTATAAAATTGAGAAGGGGGTGGACTAATGCGCAGGCTGCAGGAAAATCGCTGGGCCAAGCTGTGCGCAGTCTTTGTCCTGCTGACTGCCGCCTTTGGCGCGGGTGTTTTCGGGGGACGGGCTCTACTCAGCTCCATGGCTGTTACCCGTGACAGCTGGCAGGACAACTCCCGTTTCTACAGCGTCCTGGACAGCCGCCGGGGGGAACTGCTGGAAGGGATAGAGCTGCTTCAGCGGCTGTCCCTGTTGGAAAAACAGATTAAGGAGGGCAGTATCACCGACGACATACTGCTTGCTGATGTGGAGGCCTTTCAGGAGCAGGTAGAGCTGGTTGAGGAGCGGTTCAGCCGCTTGAACACCTGGTTCCGCTTCCGGGTGCTCACCGGCGACAGGCAAAATGTGGTGGGCACCAACCTGCTGGAAAACGAGGCCATGGTCAAGGCGGTGCGGGAGGTGCACTACTTCCACTTTGAGCTGGAGGGGGAGAAGGAGGAGGCCTACCCCAGCGGGCTGGACGGCGGGGAAAACGATTTTGACTCATCCTCCTCCGCAGGGGAGAATCCGGAGGATGCCCGCTTGTCAGTCCGGATGGTGTTGGAGTATGGCGTGCCCGAGGAGGTAGACAGCTCCATCACGGACGAGTTTTACCAGGTGCGGCGGCTCTGGGGTGAAGACCGGGCCAACTTTGACAAATACCTCGCCGGCTTTTTGAATCTGGGGGCCCTCACCCTGCTGGCACTGGCCTGGATCCTCTGGACCGCTGGCCACAAAAAAGGCGCGGAGGGGATAGTTCTCACCTGGCAAGAGCGTATTTACTTTGATCTGTATGCGGTTGGCATGGCTGCCGCAGTGGTGTCCTTAGCCTTCTGCACGGTATGGGGAGCGGAACAGCTGTACTGGGGGCAGTCCAACGCCGTCCGGACGGAGAACTTTAATACCTTTTTCAGCCTGGGTCTGATGGGTACAGCAGCATTGTTCGCTGCGGGGGTGGGGTGCGGAGCTCTGTTGCTGCGCACCCTGGCCGTCCGGTTCAAGGCGGGCTGTCTGAGAAAAACCACCCTGCTGTGCAGGGT
>CATKHE010000188.1 GCA_949747935.1 uncultured Eubacteriales bacterium | reverse complement strand
TATCTGCTGTGACCCTTCCCTGAAGGACAAATAAAAACGCGGAGGCAAACGCCCCCGCGCCGGGTTAGACCGCCTGTTAATTTTCTGTTTTGGGATAGGCCCTCTGCTGGTTCTGCTGGAGCATCTCCCGGGCCAGAGCCTGGTCGGCCACCAGCACGTTGATGTAGCCGCCCCGGATGGCGCCCATCACCGCCTCGGCCTTAAACGCGGAGGCGCTGACGCCCACCGACCACTGCGCGTTACGCATGACGCTGAGCGGAGCTCCGATGGGGTAGCGGTTCTCCAGCGGAACCGGATTTCCGTCCCGGTCGTAGGGCCTGGCCAGCATGTGGCCCACAGCCCCCCGCCCGATCAAGTCCATCCAGTCCCGGTCGGTAAAATACCCTGCTTGCTGAAGGGTGGTGTTCGGGTCCAGGGTGCCAATGCCGCTGAGAATGATGTCCACGCCGTTGGCCTTGTGCAGGGTGGCCTTGATCTGGGGCTCGTTCACAAGATAGGAGTGCACCACCTCGTTCCCCACATAGATGGGGGAATAGATATTGGAGTAAGTCCCCCCAATGCGTTTGGACAGCTTCAGCGCCAGCTCAATGCCGTCCACGTTGGGATTGCCGGTCCCCATACAGCCCACCATCTGCACCACATGGGCATTGTAGTACTCCCGTTCCGGCATCAGCTCGCATAAATAACGGGTGGCCTCCCCCCACGCGATTCCGATGGACAGGTTGTTATCCATGATGGTGCTGAAAAACTGGCAGGCAGCCTCGCAGCAGCGGCGCAGAGCCTTGTGATACTCATACTCCCCGCTGACGACAATGGCCTCCCGCAAACCAAAGACATTGCGCAGAGTGAAAGAGAGCTGAGGGTCCTTTCGAATTGGACTGTGGATTACAATCTCCACCACACCGGCCTCCTTGGCCTCGTCCAGCAGACGGGATACGGTGGGCCGGGAAGTATTGAGCAGCTTCGCCACCTCGTTTTGGTTCAGCCCCTGCTCATAATAAAGCTCCGCCACGCGGACCAGAAGGTCGGATCGTTCCCCCATAATGAATCAGCACTCCTTTGGTTTGTTGTCACAAAGTATATCACAAAGCGTCCCGGCACACAAAGAAAAAACGAAAAAATTTTAGGATAAGGAGAAAGACGTATGTTCCAAAAAGAGACCTCAGTTAAAAATCCCACCGGACTTCACGCCCGTCCCGCCTCTCAAATGGTCCAGTTCTGCAAGGGCTTTCCGGAAAAAATCACCTTGATCGCCGGAGAGCGTCAGGTGGACCCCAAGAGCATCATCACCATCCTGGCCGCCGGCCTGAAGCAGGGAACTCCCCTCACCGTCCAAGTGGAGGGCGGAAATGAGCAGGACGTCTGTGAGAAGGTTGTGGCCTTCATTGAGGGTCTGGAGGAGTAAACCGCAAGGATATCAAAAAGGAGGAAATCAACGTGCAGGCAGTTTATGAGGATCTGGTTGTCTTCGGTGTGGACGCCAGGGACGCAGAGGACGCCATCCGGCAGGTTGGGCAGCGTCTTCTTGACAAGGGCTTTGTCAAGGACACCTATATCGACGCAGTGGCCGCCCGGGAGAAGGAATATCCCACCGGCCTTCAGCTGAAAGATATGGCGGTGGCCATGCCCCACACCGCAGGCGTCCATGTGAACACCCCGGCGGTGTGCATAGCCAAGCTGGCTCACCCGGTGACCTTCGCCCATATGGGCGACCCGGACACCAAGGTGGAGGCCGAATTGCTGTTCATGATGGCCATCCAGAGCCCCGACGCCCAACTGGACACCCTGCAAAAGGTGATGGGCGTGTTCACTAACGAGGCCGCAGTAGCTCAATTCAAGGCGGCAGCAGACAAAAACGCCCTGTATGAGACGGCAAAGCAGTATATCGGATAACGCAGTTTTATGAAGTACCCATTATTATGAAGGAGGAAACTACTATGGCAAAGCAAGTAAAGATTCTGTGCGTATGCGGCTCCGGCACCGTCAGCTCCGCGATGGTGGCCAACAAGCTGAAGGAGAAGCTGGCTGACCACGGCTTCGACGTCAACGCGGTAGAGTGCAGTCCCACCTCGGCCGAAACCGCGCTGGCCGGCGGCGGCTTCGCCCTGATGGCCTGCGTCAGCCCGGTGTATGAGGACTTCGGCATTCCCAAGGTCAACGCTGTGGGCATGCTCACCGGCCTGAGCGAGGATCAGGTGATTCAGGACTGCCTGAAAATTCTGAACAGCCTGTAAATCACATTTCCCCAAATCCGTATCCGTAAGGCGCAATCAGACAGTTCCGCCCAATTCCGGGCGGAAGGGAACAGCCGTTTTTATGGCTGAGAGAGAATCAAGGAGGGATTTCTTTGTTAGAAAGTTTTCTGAGCGGACTTGACAAAATCTTTTCCACCTTCGGCGCGCAGGTTTTTGTCCCCGCTATTCTGTTCATTATCGCCCTGTGCATGGGCGTCACTGCCAAAAAAGCCTTTAACTCTGCCCTGCTGTGCGCGGTTGGTCTCACCGGCTTCAATCTGGTCATCAACAGCTTCAGCGCCATTGTCGCCCCCGTGGTCAGCTCCATGGTGGAGAATACCGGCGTCAATCTTCCCACCTTGGATACCGGCTGGCAGTCGGTGTCAGTCATCGCCTACTCCACCCGTGTGGGCGTCATCTTCATCGGCATCGCCATTTTGCTGGAGCTGGTCCTGTTCTTCGTCAAATGGACCAATGTGTTCATGGCCTCCGACCTGTGGAACAACTACTCCTTCATGGTATGGGGCTCCATGATCTACGCCCTGACCAAGAGCATGCCCCTGGCTATGGCCTGCATGATCGTTCAGCTGCTGTATATCATGCTGTTCAGCGAGGTGGTCGCCAAGCGCTGGTCCAACCACTATCAGTACCCCAACTGCTGTATGACCGCTCCCCACCATATGGAGGGCGTGCCCTTCGCCATCTTCATGAACTGGCTGCTGGGTCTGGTCGGCTTCAACAAGATCAAGATCAACGCCGCCTCCATTCAGAAGAAGTTCGGCATCTTCGGCGAGCCCATGTTCATCGGTCTGATTGTGGGCCTGATCATTGGCGTAATCGGCAATTTCAGCGCGCTGGGACAGTTGGCCTCCTGGGGCTCCGTCACCTCCGTGGCCATCTCCACCGCCGCCGTTATGGCTGTGTTCCCCAAGGTGGGCGGCATCTTCGCCTCCGCCTTCACCTCTCTGACCGACGCCTATAAGTCCAAGGCCGCCAAGAGCGGCGAGGGCCGTGAGTGGTACCTCTCCGTCAACGACGCCGCCGGCTATGGCGAGCCCAACACCCTGGTTACCGGCACCCTGTTGATCCCCATCATCCTGGGCCTGTCCTTCGTCCTGCCTGGCAACTCCATGCTGCCCATGGCCGACCTGGTTGCCCTGCCCTACATGGTCGAGGTCTTCGTGTGTGTCTCCCACGGCAACATTGCCAAGAGTCTGGTCACCGGCGCCATCTGGTTCAGCCTGGGTCTGGTGGTCTGCTCCGGCCTGGCCCCCACCTTCACCGAAATCGCAGTGGAAGCCGGCTTCCAGCTCCCCCAGGTGGGCGTGTATGTTATGAGCTTCGGCATCATGGCTCACCCCTTGATGGCCGGCCTGTTCTATGCTTTCCTCTCTAAGAACCCCATCATCATCGGCGCCGTGGTAGTGCTCTACTTCGTGCTCTACTTCCTGTTTAAAAAGAACAAGGCCGCCCTGGTGGATTGGATCGAGAACTACGGTGTGGAGGCCGTCGAGGCTTAACCGACAGTTTCCTGAGGCGGAGCCTCTCTGCGGGGGAAGTGACCCTGCGTTTTGCGGCAATACGGATGCCAGCCCTCATATTGCAGTCAATATGGCCGCTGTTGTGCATCACAACAGCGGCTGTTTATATCCCGTTTCACACAGACCGGCAGGGATCGCCGTCCCTGCCTTCCCATGGCGGAAAGGAGATCAACCATGCTTGACTTTTTACGAGATGAGCCCCAAAATATAGTGGCAGTCGGCGACGCCTTTGT
>CATKHE010000187.1 GCA_949747935.1 uncultured Eubacteriales bacterium | reverse complement strand
TTCCCTCCTCCACTGCCACTTCGTACATTTTATCCCTCATTAACTTTGCGGCCTGTCTGGTTATGAAGCCAGACAGGCCATTTTTCGACAAGCTGAGGCGGCGCTTTTCAGCGCCGCCTCTCTATACCTCAAGAAGCTTTATTACATTCTCTACATCTCCGCAGTCCAGAGCCCTGCGGGCCAGTTCACGGCAAGCGGCAGTGTCTACGCCGGACAGAACAGCTCTGGCTCTGGTGACTGCGGCGGGCGCCATGGAAAATTCCCGAACTCCCATGCCCCAAAACAGGGGCAGAAGTCTGGGGTCCGCGGCGGCTTCGCCGCACATTCCACACTCAATTCCCGCTTCCCTGGCCCCTTCAGCGGCCAGGGCAATAAGCCGAAGCACCGCCGGGTGATAGGGGGAATAGAGGTGCTCCACCTTCGCGCTTCCCCGCTCACAGGCTAAGGCATACTGAATCAGGTCGTTGGTTCCAATGGAGAAAAAATCCACCTCCTGGGCGAAATGACCAGCCAGCAGGGCGGCGGATGGAACCTCCACCATCATCCCCACCTGGACAGGCGCAGTGGGAATTCCTTCTTGCTCCAGCTCCTCTCTGACCTGGAGCAGAAGCCCTTTCGCCTGCCGAAGTTCCTCCAGGCAGGAGATCATCGGAAATAATATTTGCAGTCGGCCATAGACGCTGGCCCGGAGAAGCGCCCGCAGCTGTGTATGGAACAAATCCGGATGTGACAGGCACAGACGAATTGCCCGGCAGCCCAAAAAGGGGTTCTCCTCCCGCTCCATCTGCAGGGCGGGGAGCTCCTTATCGCCGCCGATATCCAATGTCCGAATGGTCACCGGCCGGCCGGCCATGTCCTCCAGCGCCCTGCGGTAGGCCCGGAACTGGCTCTCTTCATCAGGAAGCTGGTCATAGCCCATATAGAGAAACTCGCTGCGCAGCAGACCGATCCCGTCTGCGCCGGCCGCGGCCGCTCCCGCCGCCTCGGCTTCGCTCCCGATGTTGGCACAGATCAAGCCGGCCTCCCCGTCCGCTGCGCGGCTCTCTGCGGTTCGGAACCGGTCCAGGGCCCGCTCCCGCGCCTCCCTCTGCCGTTGGAGAATGTAAAACGCCTCCCGCTCGCTCTCGCCCAATCCGGCGGTGACCGCCCCCTCATCACCGTCGACCAGCACCTCTTCTCCCGCCTGGAGCAGGGAAACAATTCCCTCCAGGCCGCTGACCGACGGAATTCCATGGTTCCTGGTAATAATACCCACATGAGAGCAGTACCCCCCATGCTCCGTAATAATCGCCGCAACATGCTCCAGATCCATTCCTATTGTGTCTGACGGCGTCAGGCTCCGGGCGGCCAAAACCGTCCCCTGGGGCAGACTGCTGTAATCCTGTCGCCCCAGTCCCAATCCCCGAGACAGAAACCGGCCACAAATGTCCTCCACGTCGGCGGCCCGCTGGCTCATATACTCATCGTCAGCCTGGCGGAAGGTTTCGGCAATCTCCTCAAACACCTGGCCTGCGGCCTGAAACAGGTTCAGTCCCTCCTGAACGATGGCCTCCTCAATGGGCTCGACCACAGCGTATTCATCCATCAAAAGGGTGAGCTGGGCGTCCAGAATTCCCTCCGCGTCCCCGTTCTGCCCCGCCCGTGCTTTCTCCAGCATCTCCCGGGTCTCCTGGATGGCGGCGCCATGGCACTGCCGAAACCGCTCTATTTCCGCCGCCGGCTCCACCGGCTTATATTGTGGAAGCTCCATTGAATTCTCCTGGACGACCAAAACCCGACCCAGGGCCGCCCCCGGTGAAATTGAAACTCCCTGATAGGTCACAGCCATTTCCTCACGTCCTTTATTCCCCCAGTCCAGCCTCCACAGCCTGTACCAAGCTCCGCAGAGCTTCCTCCTCCCGTTCGCCGTCGCAGACAATCTCAATTGATGTCCCGCATGTTACGCAAGCGGAGAGCACACTGACAATGGATTTTCCGTTAAAGGCCTTCTCCCCCTTGCGAAACGTCACCTTACAGGGATATTGAGCGGCTGTTTTCACAAACTCGTTGGCAGGGCGGGCATGCAGCCCGGTCTTGTTCTGGATACAAATTTTTTGTTTGACCATTCCGCGTTTCCTCCTTGTCACATTCAGGACACCGTCCGGCCCTGTGTCTCTTCTATAAACGGGATGACGTCCAGCAGGCTGTCGAACTGGCGGACCAACAGCCTGCGCAGCTCCGGCGTCGGCTGGCGCAGGTCCGGCACCATGCAGGGCAGAAATCCTCCGTCGAACGCCCCATGAATTCCATGAAAGCTGTCCTCCAGAACCACAGTCTCCCCCGGTCTGGTGCCCAGCAGAGCAGCGGCTGTCTGAAATATCTGGGGGTCCGGCTTGCTGCGCTCCACCATATCCCCGCAGACCACGGCGGCAAAATATTTTCGGACTCCGGACAGCTTCAAATACCGCTCCGCCACCCTCTGGTCCGACGAGGTGGCCACCGCCATCGGCAGCTTTTTCCTCTCCAGATACTCCAGCAGCTCATACAGTCCGGACTTGACCGGCAGGCCATTCTGCGCAATCTCTTCCTCCACAATTGCGACGCGCCGGCGGCGGGCCTCAAAGTAGTCAAAATCTTCCCCAAACCACGCCTTGAACATCAGATTGGCCTGGCGCACACTGACGCCCATCATGTCGGGCATTCTCTCCGACATTCCCAGGCCCATCTCCCGGTCTACCTGACTCCAGGCCTGGGACACAAGCCGTTCCGTGTCAAACATGAGCCCGTCCATGTCAAAAATAATTCCCTTAATTGTCATTCGCTCAGCACCCTGTGGGCTTGAAACGGTCATACCGCAGCGCACTCACATCCACACAGGTGGGCTCACCCATCACGATCTGGCTCACCACCTGTCCCACGGCAGGACCGATGGCAAAGCCGTGTCCCGAGAAGCCGCAGGCCAGCACCAGCCCGGGAATCTCCTCTATCTCCTGGATGACAGGCAGACGGTCCACCATGGAATCCAGCCACCCGGCCCAGTATCGGACCACCTTGACCCCCTTGAGGGCGGGGACAAACTGTCCAATAATGCGGCACTTGTCCGACACCTGCTTGTTGGTGTTCATCGGTTTGTCGTCATAGCACTCCTCATAGCGCTCCAGGTTGGTGTTTCCCCCGAAAATGAAGGAGCCGTGGCGGGTCTGGCTGCCGTAGAAGTTGCCGTCCGCGCAGGAGATGCGGGTTTTGAACATGGGAGGCTGAATCTCGGTAATCAGGCACTCGTCCACCCTCTTCAGGAAGGGAATCCAGATGCCCACGGTTTTGGCGATGCGGCGGGAGTTGAAGCCGGCGGCCAGGACAACCTGGTTCCCCTCATACACCGTGCCCGCCTCAGTGACAACCCGGCGGATGCGGCCCCGGCACTTTTCCAGAGAAATCACATTCTCCCCGGTTATGTAGCGCACCCCCAGCTTTCTTGCCGCACGGTAATAGGCCAGAGTTACCATCATAGGGTTGGCGCAGCCGTCCTCCGGGCTCCAAACCGCTTTTTCCACATAGTTGGACAGATGGGGACAGATCTCCCGGGCCTCCGCACCGTCGATCAGACGGGATTCCACCCCCGCCGCTTTGTCCTTCTCAATCTTGCGCTCGCACGCCTTGACCTGCGCTTCAGAGTGGGCCATGGTCAGGGAGCCCGCCTTTTGATACTCCAGGTCTGCGTCCAGCTCCTGGTCCAGGGTGGGCCAGATGTCCCGGATGGCCTTGGCCGCCAGCCAGGATTCAGGAGCTACCCGGCCACCCAGACGGACACCGGCGCCGTTCCGGCTGGAGGCCCCGTCGCCTACGTTTCCATACTTCTCCAGAACAATAACCTTCAGGCCTCGCTTGGCCAGCTCATAGGCCGTGGCGCTGCCCACAATGCCGGAGCCGATGATAATCACGTCAGCGGTGTCAGTCACGGTCGAACACCTCTTTTCCCAACACTTCAACCATAGCGGGACGGACGGGGCCCCTGGGCGTGCAGTCCTCCAGCTCCGCTGGGCGTATGCCAAGCTCAGCGGCAATTATGCCCTTGACAATTCGTCCGCAGGTATTTCCCTGGCACAGTCCCATGCCCACCCGAAGCCAGCGCCGGACCTCCGTCATAGTAAACATGCCCTCGTGGACCGCCCGCCGGATTTCGCCCTTGGTGATCTCCTCACAGCGGCAGACCAGCATATCGTCGTCCGGCCCAGCCACAAATGGCCCCAGGTCCCGGCTTCTATCCAGAATTTCCATGCTATTTCTCCTCTCTGCGGAAAAATCTGGCCCGCATTGACATGTCCTTTGGTACGCAAATGGAGAGCAGGGCCGTCTTGTCAAAGGCCGGGCTGGTCCGGCAGGAGATAACCTCCGCCTCACACAGAGGCTGTCCGTCCCGGCCGCAGGCCGTCCCCTTCTCCCCCTCCTCGGGATAGGGCAGAAGCTCATAGGGCATGACGACGGTGGCCCAATCCTCCTCCGCGTCCTCGTCCACCAGGAAAATTGCTTGGCCGGAGCAGGAGGCGACACACATACCGCAGCCCACACACTTGGCCTCCTCATTCACCTGGGGCAGGCTGGTAATGGTCTTGCCCACATGGATACAGCCGAACCGGCAGGCGTCCTGACAGGGATTGCAGGGGATATTCTGCGTACATTCGATGACGGGATGGATGCCCACCCTGGACCTGACGCCGGGGAAGCGCTCCACCTCGTCGTCGCCCAGATAGCCCCGGCGAAGCAGGCTCGCGGAAAGGGCGATCCCCTCGTCTGTCTGGGTCAGGTCTGTCCGGCCCTTGTTGGCCGGGCTGAACATGCCCTCATGGAGCTGCTGGAGGGAGGCCTTCAGCTCCTGGATTGTTTCGGCGCACTCTTCCTCCTCCAGATAGCCCAGGCGGGCCGCCGCTGCGGTGCCCGCGATCCGGCCGTTGATCATCGCCGAGCTGGCCTCCTCGATCCCCGCCACGTCTCCGGCGGCGTAGATTCCCGGAATGGAGGTCTCCCCTCTGGCGTCTGTCACAGGCACCATGCCCCCGCGGTCGGTCATCTGGCACTTCACCATGCCCGCCAGCTGGCTCATGGGGCTCAGGCCCACGGCCATACAGACGGTATCCACGTCCAGGGATATCTCCGTCCCCGGGATGGGCCGGAAGGTCTTGTCCACCTGAGCGATGACCGCCCCGATCACATGGTCCTCTCCCTCCGCCCGGACCACCGTGTGGGACAGGTAGAAGGGAACCCCCATACGGGCGATTTTGGCGGCGTGGACGCCGTAGCCGCCCACCCGGGGCGCGGCGTCAATCACGGCGGCCAGCTCTACCCCAGCCTGGAGCAGCTGATAGCCGACCACCAGTCCCACGTTGCCGCTGCCCACCATCAGCACGCGCTTGCCGGGGCGGACGCCGTGAAGATTCATCAGCGTCTGGGCCGCACCGGCCCCCATCACGCCCGGGAGGGTCCAGCCCGGGAAGGAAATCATATTTTCCCGGGCGCCGGCGGCGATGATAACAGCGTCCGCCTTGAAATGGACGGTCTCTCCGCCCATATTGACCAGGATCTCCTTGTTGTCGAACAGACCCATGACCACAGCGTTTAGATGGACGGTGACTCCGGCCTCGGACGCCTCCTTCAGAAGCTGTTCTCCAATGTAAAAGCCGCGCAGCTTTGCCCGATGCTCCTTAGACCCAAAGAACTTATGAATCTGCTTGAACAGCTGGCCGCCGGGGCTGGCGTTTTCGTCAAAAACGGCCGTCTTGGCGCCCAGCCGGGCCGCCTGGATGGCGGCTGACAGGCCCGCAGGGCCGGCGCCCACAACAATCAAATCATATCGTTTCATGCCTCTTGCTCCTTTGCCGACACGCCATACTGGGTCTGCACCCTCATCCCCGCCCGCAGGGGCGTGATACAGGTGCGGACATTGGGCTCTCCGTCCACAATCATCACGCAGTCTGTACACCGGCCAATCGCACAGAAAATACCTCTCGGCTCATTCTTTTTCAGGGTATGCCGGTGAACCATCACGCCGGCCGCCCGCAGGGCGGCGGCAATCGGCTCCCCCTCATATCCCTCCAGTTCTTTCCCATCCAAGGTGAAGGAAACCAGCGGCCCCTTCTCGCAGCTCCCCAGAATAGGATGTGTTTCGATTCTCATATGGACATTCCTCCAGTGTATGAACTAGCTCACTGTAAATCTTCCGCTATGCCCCGTATAACCTCCAGGGTCCGCTCTATTTTTTCCAGATCAATGCCGGCGTCCCGGCCGCAGCGGGTGTCCGCAATGACCATCTCCCCTTGTTCCCGGAACCCCCCCGTAATCAGGATACCCTTGGGAAACAGCTTCATCATCGTCCGATCCAGCTGTGACGCCTCCAGGCCGTGGACCTCCGCGCCCCGAACCGCCTTCTCCAGCCGTTTCTCCAGCGGCTGGCCGCAGTGGACATGGAGCTCCGGGCCGCTGGTGACGCAGTCTAGGACAATCATCCGCTTGCTCTGGGCCGTCCCGCCCAGATATTCCGCCAGCTGCCGGTAGCCGTTGTAGGAGCAGCAGCTCTGGTCCAGAAGCGCCACTGCCGCCTCGCCGCCAAAGCGCCGTTGATACTCCAGCGCGGCCACAATCCCCGCGCTGTTTCTGGCGTGATTCCGGCGGTTTGGAATGCCGGCAATCAGCCTGAGCACAAGAGCCGCTACTGCCGCCATCCCCGCGGCGGCGGCCCAGACTGCCGGGCCGCCCAGATGAACCGCGGGGAGCAGGACAAGGAAGAGGTATCCGCCAGCCGCCGCGGCTCCCAGCAGGAGACGCGCCGCCATTTCCCCGCTGTCCCGCCGCATATTTCTTCCGGGATTCAGGGGGAAATAGCGGGTGTCGGGCCAGAACAGCCGGGACGGGGTGTCATAGGGCACCGCAATCAGGAGAGACGCCCGCTTCATATTGCCCAGGTAGAGATTCCGGCAGGCCCCGCTCCTGGAATCCCTCCCGACGTCCAGAACCGCTGGAATGCTTTCCAACTCCGCCTGGGCGATTATGTAATTGAGAAAAGCGGTCTTCTGTCTGCCGGTAAAACGGCGTCCGAACAGACCCGCGACAGTTACTATGCGGTCCTTCATGTACGAAGCGTTCCGTTACACAAGACCCAGCAGCGCCAGCAGAATGCCCAGCGCCAGCAGAAGCAGGACAATCTTTCCAAAGGACTGATTCCCCTTGTTTTTGTTGAAATAGTAATACAGTCCAACCACCAGAACCAGGGGGAGAATGCCGGGAACAATTCCGTCCAGCAGGCTTTGGATGGTCTTCTCGGTTCCGCCGCTCATGTAGGTCCCGTTCAGCTTGATGTTGATGTTGGAAGCGGCCAGACCGCCTACAATAAACAGGCCCAGCATACTGGCGCCGGAGACAATACGGTCGATCCAGCCGGTAGCCATCAAACTGCCCAAGGCGTCCTTGCCCATCCGGTATCCCATCAGCATCAGGAGCCAGCTGTAGATTCCGGAAATAATTGCGTAAAGGAAGATCAAAAACCAGCCCAGGACCGAGCCCTCCGCGCTGGCCAGAACGGCCAGTGTGAAAATGATGGGCTTCAGCGTGGCGCCGTTGATGGTGTCGCCAATGCCGGCCACAGGGCCCATCAGCGCGGATTTCAGGGCGATAATGCTCTCGCCGGTCACTTTGCTGCCGCTCTCGGCTTTTTCCTCCTCCAGCGCCACGCTCATGCCCACAATCAGCGTGCCAAAGGTACCCTCTGTATTGAAGAACACCAGATGCCGCTGCAGGGCCTCAACAAAGTCCTCCCGGTTGGGGTACAGCGCCTTCAGGACGGGAACCATCGCATAGCAGTAGGCGATGGCCTGCATCCGCTCATAGGAATTGGACATCTCAGCGGCCAGCTGCCAGCGCCAAAATACCTTTACAATATCTGACAGCCTGATTTTCGAACTTTTCTCCATCGTTTTTTCTTTCAGCATCATTCTATGCTCCCCCTTTACTCGTCGTCGTCATCGTCGTCGTCAGCCAGGCTTCCTCCGCCCGCCAGGGCCCGGTTCACCGTGGCGTCCTCCTGATCCTTCGCCATCAGCACAATAGCCACCACTATGGGAACGCCCAGGCAGGTCAGTTGCAGCGCGGAGCAACCAAAAATCTTAACCACAAAGAAGCCCAGGAAGAAGAAAGGCAGAATGCTTCTCTTGGCGATGGCGCTGATCAGAATGGCGAAACCAATTGCCGGCATCATGCTGCCGGCTGCGGAGAAGCCAGTCATAACCCAAGCGGGAAGCGCATCGATCACCTTTTCTACAACGCCAGTCCCAAAGTAAATTGCGATGAACATCGGAGGGAACTTGGTGGCCAGGTTCAGCGCCAACGGCCACCACACCGCACAATTGCGAATGCCGTCTATATTGCCGGTCAGGGCGTGCTTGTCCGCCATATGGGCAAATCTGGCGTTGATAATCCGGCGCAGGGTATTCAGGAACACCCCCAGTACGCCAAAGGGAACGGCGATGGCGATGGCCGTTCCGGTGTCCGCACCGATGGCCAGACCAATCGCAATGCCAATCAGACCCGCTGAAGAGGTGTCCGCCGGAATCTCAGCGCCCGGAGCCACCAGGCCCACATAGAGCATACCGATTGCCGAGCCCAGAATCATAGCGTTTGGAATATCTCCCATGATAATGCCGATGGGCAGGGCCGCAGTCAGCGGCGCAAGCCAAATGGTGTGGGTGAGGTAGCAGGGACGCCATCCCGCGAACGCGTACCATAGTCCACAGAAGATTGCTACACCTAACATGTTGTTCACTTTTTACTCCTCCGTTTCTCTCTTTTGTCAGTTTTGGTAGATCTTCAGGATCTCATCGTATCCCATTTTGCTGTCCTCCGGGACCACCTGGACCGAAAAGCTGACGCCCAGCTCGTCGTGCAGTCCACAGACCAGCCCCATCTCTTTTGCTCCCAAAAACACCGCCTTTCTAATCAGCCTGCGCTCCGCCGTCTGTGGTACGCCACCCAGCTGGACTTCCCTCAGGCCAACACCGGCTCTGATCACCCGGTCGCAGGTTTCAATATCTTTGAACAAAACCAATACCTCTGCATTTTCGCCAAATTGGTTTTTGTTCCACAGCCGCAGGGCTTTTTCCTCCGAATAGACTTTCACCTTTGTCCCCACAGGGACCGCTGAGGAGTAAACCCGGATCATAAAATCATCTGCGGCCAGAATATCGTCAATTACAACAATCTTGTTGATCCCAAACACTCCGCGCCACTTGGTGATAATCTGTCCATGAATCAGTCTGAAATCCACCCGCGTCAGCTTAATATTTGCCATGGTGTCGTATCCTCCCATCAATCTTCTTCATCATCTGTGATCTGCTCAAGCAACTTCTCCCGAACGCTGACAATGTTGGATGTCCCAGCTTCCCGGCTCACCGCCACCAGCTGAGATAAATTGCAGTATTTACGCTGATCCAGAGCCGTCAATAGCATGCTCATATTCAGTCCTGTCAAACACTCTATATTTCCCTGCTCCATGGTCAGGGCCGCCGCGTTATAGGGACTGCCTCCCAACAGGTCGGCCAGGAGCAAAACGCCTTCTCCCTCATCCAGTTCCTTCACCCGCTCGGCGATTCTCCTCTGGAACACCCCGAACTCATCGCCGGGCCTGAGGACGACGCACTCCAGCTTCTCGCTTTTTCCCACCAGCATCTCCGCTCCGTCTATAATTCCCCGTGCGAAGTCACCGTGCGTTACCAGCATAATCGGAATCATAAATCTGTTACACCTCTCCTTTTTTTATTTTTTCTCCTGTATTTTTTCATCCGGGTCAGCCTGACACACAAACTTGTTCGGGGTTTTGTTTGTGAATTTTGTCGATACTATGCGGAAGTTCGGCTTGACTTTTTGTTTTTTCGTCATTATAATCACCAATTATCCATATTGCAACCGCTTTCCCCACAACTGTAACAAACGGTGGTGAATTGTACCATGAAAAAACCCGGTAATCCGCAGAACATACTCGCCCGCCAGTGGATGCAGATGGCGCTGCTCAAGCTTCTGGAACACACGGATCTGTCAGAAATCACAATTTCACAACTGACCAAAACAGCCGGTGTAGCTCGCGTCACCTTCTACCGCAACTATACTGACCTGAACGATATCCTGTTTGACTACCTCGAGATGTCAGAATTTGGGCTGGCCAACAGCGGCGCTCAAAAGCAGTACCTCCCCTTTTTTATCCGCAGCTATTTTGTCTTCTGCCAACAGCACTGCGGCCTGATGGAATGCATCCAGAAGCACAATCTGTCCAACCGGCTGTCCACGCTTTTGGAGGACCAGCTCAACTCCAGTGTATATCTCGTCATTTCCGCCTACGGCTTTG
The DNA here is from genome assembly GCA_949747935.1 of uncultured Eubacteriales bacterium. The sequence continues at coordinate 15,392 of CATKHE010000187.1, read as the reverse complement.
AGAACCCCTATGAGGTTTCCGCCCTGGTGGGCATGTTTGTCAAAATTCTCACTGACTGGCTGCGCGGCGGCATGAAGGAGAGCATTGAGGAGATGGTTATCATCGTCTATCGCATTATCAGCAAATTCAGCTGTATCGACCCTCTGTAGCGGCCCGCGTTTTGTAACAAACAGCGCTGTTTTGTTACAATGGCGCACTGAAATATTGCCAACCTCCCCGCGCTCAGGTATAATACCGCCAAATTGCAGCATTCCGGTCAATAACTAAGAACAAAGGGGAGTGAATCAATGAAAATCCGTATTTTTGATACCTATGAGCGGATGTGTCAGGCTGCGGCCGATCTGGTGGCGGCTCAGCTTCTGCTCAAGCCCGACAGCCATCTTGGCCTCACCGCGGGAAAGACCCCCGTGGGCATGTTCGCCGAGCTGATAAAGCTCTATCAAGCTGGAAGGGTATCCTTTTCCAACGCATGGTTCTATAACCTGGAAGAAAAAATGGGGGTGGCCCCTCAGGATGAGCTGAGCTGTCACAGCTACCTTCACCGGCATCTGCTGGACCATGTGGACGCCAATCCCGAGCGCCTCCGCCTGCCCGACGGGCTCTCCCAAGATGTGGAGGAGGAATGCGTCCGGTATGAGGCGCTGCTAAACAGCCTCCCTGACGGCCGTCTGGACATGCAGATCCTGGGCATCGGGAGCGACGCCCATATCGGCATGAACCGGCCCGCCCAGGCGCTGACCAGCGCCTGTCACCGGGTGGAACGGCCCGCCTTCACCTATGCGGCTATGGGAGTGCGCAGCATCCTGCTGGCAAAGCGGATCGTCCTGCTGGCAAACGGCGAGGATAAGGCTCAGGCCGTTGCGGATATGTGCGGCGGGACCATTTCCGCCGAGGTCCCCGCCACCTTGCTTCAGCTCCATCCAGAGGTCACTATTCTGCTGGACAGGGGCGCGGCCGCCAAAATCCAGGCCTGATCTGGTATCCACCTCCGAAAACCGTCCGCCAAGGCATACAATAAGATTTGACAGATAAGGCATATCCCTCTATACTTTAGAGTATCGTGTACAAGGGGGTATGACCATGGAATTCAAAGACTGTTTTCCCATCTGGGACGAGCTGTCCCTGGAGCAGCAGCACAGGCTCTCCCTGTCGGTGACACGAAAAATGATCGGGAAAGGTGCTCTGATCCACAGAGGGGCCCTGGACTGTACCGGCCTGCTGCTGGTGCAGTCCGGACAGCTGCGCGCCTATATTCTCTCTGATGAGGGACGGGAGGTTACCATCTACCGCCTGATCGAGATGGATGTCTGCCTCTTTACAGCCTCCTGCGTCATGCGCAACATTCAGTTTGAAATCTCTGTCGAGGCCGAAAAGGACACCCAGGTATGGATCATTCCGCCGGATATCTACCGGACGCTGATGGAAGAATCCGCCGCCGTGGCCAACTACACCAACGATCTGATGAGCGGCCGCTTTTCTGAGGTCATGTGGCTGATGGAACAGATCATGTGGCGGAGCTTCGATAGGCGGCTGGCGGATTTTCTCCTCCGGGAGAGCGCCCTGGAGGGGAGCCCTGTTTTGTCCATCACCCACGAGAAAATAGCCAGTCATCTGGGCTCTGCCCGGGAAGTGGTGACCCGAATGCTCCGCTATTTCCAGAGCGAGGGCCTGGTGAGACTGTCCCGGGGCTGCGTGGAGCTGACAGACCAAAAAAAATTGACGCTGCTGAGCGGGGATTAATTCCCGCCCGGCAGCGTACATTTTATCTGTCATTCATTGAAAGACTTACCATTCCTCCCTTTGCAGATCAGCTGCGTCATCGTCCCCATCGGGCAGTAGACACACCAGCTGCGGGGCTTGAACAGCACCATTGTGACCAGCCCCAGCACGGTGGACGTCAGCATCACGCTGTAAAATCCGAAGGCAAACTGAACCGCGCCGGGATGGAGCGGCGACCCGTGGTAAGCCCAGTGCCAGGGCAGCTTAAAGGTCCACAGAAGGGTCACCACCTGCCGCAGGCCCTGGGCGCCCGCAAGGACCAGATAAGTACTCCACAGCATCTGGAAGAACATGACAAAAAAGAAAATCAGAAATCCATACCGAAACAGCTTGCTCTTCATCCATTTCGGGATATCCCTCCTCCGGGACAGGCCAAAGCGTCCCCCCAGCAGCCCGAACAGCTGTCCCCGGCCGCAGTAGTGGTTGCAGTAGGCCTTGCTTCCGCCCGCGACAGCGATGATCAGCGGAATGAAAAAGCACAGCAGCCCCAGCCACGCAAACAGAATGTTGAAAAAACCAAGGATCAGATAGGCGAGGGAGACGATCCACAGGTAGTCATACCAGCTTTTTTTCATAGAGCCGCCTCCTGAATGGTAATCACTGTTGCTGGACATTCTTTGGCGCATTTTCCGCATCCCACGCACTTGTCCCTGTCCACCTGTGCCGCAATTCCCCTCACAACCCGGATGGCGGACATTGGACAGACCTTGACACAGCACCCGCAGGCCACACAGCTGCCCTGATCCACCAGGGCCTTCCGCAGCGCAATTCCCAATACTGACAGCCTCCTCATACTTGATCGCATATATTATCACTCATTTTACAGATTTTCTCCGTGACAAAATCACAGTCAGGCAGCCGCTCCCGAAACAGCTGCCTGACTGATTTTTTGCATCCGCTCTCCTTACATCCAGCTCCACACCCCGGTGGTACTGCCGCCGCTGCGGTAATACAGCGGCTTGTCCTGAAAATAGTCCAGTGGGTCCACCCGGTCACCGTTGACGCGCACCTCAAAGTGGAGGTGGTTGCCGGTGGACCGGCCGGTGGTGCCCACATAACCGATCACTTCTCCCTGAGCGACGGTCTGTCCTTTGCTCACGGCGCGGCTGTTCATATGGGCATACAGAGTGCTGGTGCCGTCGCTGTGGGACACCACCACATAGTTGCCATAGGACCAGCTGCCGCCGCTGCCCAGCTCCGAGGTGGTGACCACGCCGCTCTTAGCGGCATAGATAGGGGTGTCCCTGACCGCAGGGACGTCAATTCCGGTGTGATTGCGGGCCTTCCCTGTAAAGGGGTCCTTTCGCGCGCCGTAGAAGGAGGACAAGGTATTAATGCCGCCATCCAGCGGCCAGAGGAAACCAGATTCACTGGCCACATTGGCGATCTCGGGAGCCAGCTCCCTCTCGATCTCCTTAATCTTTTTATCCAGCTCTCGGGCCGCCTTGTTCAGCTCCGCCTCCATGGCCTCCAGCTGATCTTCCTGGCCACCGATCTCCTCAATCAGCCTATCCACCTCATCCTGCTGGTCCTTCAATTCCTCCTGGGCGGTTATCTGCCGCTGTCTGGCAACCTCTCGCTCCGTTCTGGATTCCTCCAGGGCGGCCCGGTCAGTGCGCACCTGCTCCTGTAGGGCGGTCAGGTCATCCACAACCCGATGATCGTATTGGACAATCTCCTCCACCATCATGTAATTGTCTACCAGCTCCGCAAAATCGCTGGAAGAGAACAGGACATTCCAATAGGAGATGTCGCCCTGCTCCTCCATATACCGGACCCGCCGCTGGAACAGCTCATACTGTTCCGCCTCCGCCGCCTCCGCCTGAGCCAGTTCCTCCGTCTTCTGCTCAATCAGCTGGCCGTACATGGTGATCTGATCGTCGATATTGCCGACCTGCTGCTGAATCACGTCGATCTGCTGCTCTAGAAGCTCCTTGCGAGTCATGGCGTTGTCCTTGTCCGCCTGAACCGACTTCAGCTGGGCCTGAATCTCCCTTCGCTGGCTGTCCAACTCACTGGCGTCCCCTTTCAGGCCGTCCAGTTCCAGCTCCGCGGCGCGGCTGTCCGCGACCACAGCGGGGCCCGTCAGCGGCAAAAGCATTGTCAGGGCCAGAGCCAGTCCAAGCCCCCGTCGCAACGCACTTTTCCTGATTCTCACCGCTTCTCCCTCCGGCTTCCTCATCGGATCAGGATATTTGCCAAAATTGGCAGCAGCATCAGCAGCGCCAAAAATCCCGCCAACACCGACATCAGGACCCGCTGTCTCTTCTGTCGCTTCATTTTCCGCGACCTCCTTGTTTCTGGTTTCCGCTCACTTCATCCAATCCCAGACGGGCTTGGTCACGCCGTCGTATCGGCCATAGAGGGCCTTGTCCTTAAAGTAGTCCAGCGGATCAGTCCGGTTCCCGTTGACCCGCACCTCAAAATGCAGGTGGTTGCCAGTGGACCGGCCGGTGGTGCCCACATAGCCGATCACGTCCCCTTGGGTGACGGTCTGTCCTTTGCTTACGGCGCGGCTGTTCATGTGGGCATACAAAGTGCTGGTGCCGTCGCTGTGGGACACCACCACATACTCGCCATAGGACCAGCTGCCGCCGGTGCCCTTTACCGAGGTGGTGACCACGCCGCTCTTGGCCGCGTATATCTTGGTGTTCCTGGGGGCGGGCACGTCGATCCCGGCGTGGTTGCCATATACATGGGTGACCGGGTGTTCCCGTCCGCCGGCAAAGGAGGAAATCACGTTGTAGCTGCCCGGCAGGGGCCAAAGGAAGCCGGATTCGCTGACCACATTCTTGATCTGGTCGGCATATTCCTTCTCCTTGGCCTTGATCTGGGCGTCCAGATCCTGCGCCGCCTTGTTCAGCTCCGCCTCCATGGCCTCCAGCAGGTCCTCCTGGGCGCTGATTTCAGCGATCAGCTTATCCACCTCAGCCTCCTGGACCTCCAGCTCCTCCTGGGCAGCCACCTGCTGCCGCTTGGCCTCCTCCTGTTCGGCCTGGACCTCCTCCAGAGCGGCCTTGTCGGCCGCCACCCGTTCCTGAAGCGCTGTAAGCTGGTCGATCACCCGGTTGTCATACTGGATGATCTCCTCAATCATCATATAGTTGTCCAGCAGCTCGCTGAAGCTTGCAGAGGCAAAGAGGATATTCCAATAGGAGGTCTCCCCCTTCTCCTCCATATACCGCATACGCCCGCAGAACAGCTCAAACTGGGCGGCCTCGTCCTCCTCCGCCTGCCGCAGCTCCTCAGCCTTCTCCGAAATCAGCTGGTCGTACATGGCAATCTGCGCGTTAATGTTGGCAATCTCCTCCCGGATCAGGCTGATCTGATGCTCCAGCAGCTCCTTCCGGGCCATAGCAGTGTCCTTGTCCGCCTGAATGGACCTTAACTGGGCCTGAATCTCAGCCTTCTGTCCAGCCAGCGTCTTGGCGCTGTTTTTCAGCGCGTCGATCTCCGCCTGCGTCACCGCTGAGCTCACGGGCAGCAGCCCCGGTCCGGCCATCGGGAGCACAAGCGCCAGCAGCAAAATCAGCCCCAGCCCTCGGCGGATGATAGTTCCTCTGTTCCTCATGATAATCCTTTCTCTGCGCAGGTTGGTTCAAACGGTACAGGGTGCAATTCCTGCGGGCTACACCTGCAGGAACTTCCGGATGGCCAGCAGCGAGCCCCCCACGCCGATGACCGCGCCGATGGCGCAGAACACACCCAGAATGGTGGGGGCCATGGAGGTGTAGCTTACCAGGGTGACCAAGGAAAGCCCATTGCCCTGGATAGCCAGCTTCGCGACCAGCTGATACAGGCCCCACTGGGCAAAGAAGGCGATCAGCGCGCCGGACAGGCCCAGCAGCATTCCCTCCACCACAAAGGGCCACTCGATAAAACCGTCGGTAGCACCACACATCTTCATGATGGCAATCTCCTCCCGGCGGTAGAAGGTGGCCAGCTTGATGGTATTGGCGATGATGAACAGAGACACCACCAGCAGAACGCTGATCAGCGCCATAGCCACGCCGGTGGCGATGTTGCGCACCAGAACAAACCCGTCGGCAATCTCGATAGCGGCGTTCACATAGCCCACACCCCTCACCTGCTCCAGGGCGGCCTTGGTCTCACTCATCCGCTCGATGTCCGCCACGTGGACATGATAGCGGTCCCGGAGGGTGTCATCAGGCAGATCGGCCAGCAGTGGCTGGTTCTGATGCTTGGCCTTAAAGTCCTCCATCGCCGCCTGCTTGGTGACAAAGGTGAGCTGGGATACATTATCCACCCTCGCCAGATCGGCCTGGAGCGCCCGGGCCTGCTCCTCATTGAGGCTCTCGTCGATATAGACCACCATTTCGTTCTCATTTTCCAGGTCTCCCAGCATACTGTCCAGGTTGACGGCCAGCAGGGTGAAGGAACCCATGATGAGCAGACAGGCCACAATCATGCACACAGCGGCAAAGGACATGAAGCCGTGGGTAAAGATGGCGTGAACGCCCTCGCTGACATAGTATCCCGCGTTAAATTTTCTCGACATTGTAGTAACCACCCGTCTCGTCGCTGATGATCCGTCCGTTTTCAATGGCCACCACCCGTTTGGCAAAGCGGTTGACCAGATTCTTCTCGTGAGTGACCACCAGAACGGTGGTTCCCAACTCGTTGATGCGCTCCAGAAGCATCATAATCTCAAGGGAGCGCTGAGGGTCCAGGTTGCCTGTAGGCTCGTCGGCAATAATCATACTGGGATTGTTTACCAGAGCCCGGGCAATGGCCACCCGTTGCTGCTCTCCGCCGGACAACTGCCCGGGATACCGGTCGCCCTTCTGGTCCAGGCCCACCAGCTGGAGCACGTAGGGGATGCGCCGGCGAAGCTCTCGGTTGGAGGCCCCAATGGCCCGCATGGCGAAGGAGAGATTGTCATATACCGTCTTCTTTTCAATCAGCCGGAAATCCTGAAAAATAATGCCCAGCGTCCGGCGCATATGGGGTACCTGCCGGGGACTGATATTGTTCAGGTTGTAGCCGTTGACCATCACCCGCCCATCGGTGGGGGCGATCTCCGCCGTGATCAGCTTGATTACGGTGGACTTGCCCGACCCGGAGGGACCCACCAGAAAGACAAACTCCCCGTCATCAATGCGCATATTGACCCCTTTCAGGGCCTTAGTCCCGTTGTCATATTCCTTATGTACATCTATCAGACGTATCATGGTATGTTCCACTCCTCCGCTCAGCCAATCTCCCGCCCGGGGCGGTATCTCTCTCTTCAAAGGCTGGGGGCCACCCGAGCACTTAGTGTATCACAGATCAAATTCCATGTAAATAAAAAATCGGCAAATGGCCCTCATCTTTTCTCTATATGGAATTTTCGGTAAATTTTAACTGCTTTGTCATTTTTGTAACCTTATTGTAATCTATTTCCCGAGGAATAGCAAGAGGGAATTTCATTATTTTTTTCCCAAAGCCAAAATAGTGCAGCCCCGGAGATTTACAAACCTCCGGGGCGTATAGCGCAGGGTTGCCGCGTTTTATTTTTTGAAGAAGCCAAACAGTCCGCCCTTCTTTTTCTTATCCGGACCTTTCTCCTGCGGGGCGGCCGCCTTGGGCGGTTCGGGCGCGGCATAGGCATAGGGGCCGGCAGGCCGGCCGTTCAGCCGCGCAATGGCCTCCTGGGCGCTCTTATAGCCCTTGTCAGCCGCCTTCTGGTAGTACTCCAGCGCCTTCTGCAGGTTGGCTTGTACGCCGTTGCCCTCCTCATAGCACTCTCCCAGCAGGAACAGCGCCCGGGGCTGGCCCCTGTCGGCGGCCTTCCGGAACCATATGACGGCCTCCGCCTCGTCCTCGGCCACGCCAATACCGGTGTAGTAGCAGTAACCCAGATTGCACATGGCGGTAACATTGCCGTTGTCCGCTGCCTGACGGTAGTACTCGGTGGCCTTCAGCTTGTCCTCAGCCACACCCCGGCCCAGCTCATAGCACAGGCCCAGCATACACTGGCCACGGGGATGTCCGTCCTCGGCGGCCTTGCTGAACCAGTAGAAGGCCTGATCGTAGTCCTTCTCAATGCCGATGCCCTCGTAACAGCAGTAGCCCAGGTTGCACTGGGCACGGGACAGCCCCCGCTCCGCTGCCTGACGGTACAGCTCCACGGCCCTTGCCTTATCTTCGGGCACGCCCTGCCCCAGCTCGTAACACAGGCCCAGAGAACAGGTGCCGCCGGCGCTGCCCTGTTCGTGGGCCCTCTGATACAGCTCCGCCGCCTTTCCGACATCCTCCTTCACACCGTAGCCGTTTTCATAGCATTCGCCCAGCAGATACAGCGCCCGGGGATAGCCCTGGGCGGCGGATTTCTGGAACCACCGGAAGGCCTCGTCGTTGTTCTCCTCCACGCCGATGCCCTGGTAATAGCAGTAGCCCAGATTACACTGGGAACGGGCGTGCCCTTGATCCGCCGCCTGGCGGTACAGCTCCACCGCCTTCGCTTTGTCCATCTCCACGCCGGTGCCCAGCTCGTAGCACAAGCCCAGCCCGCAGATGGCGGGAGGATACCCCTCGTCCGCCGCCCGGCGATACCACTGCGCCGCCTTGGCGTCGTCCTCCTTGACCCCGTAACCGTTCTCGTAGCACTCGGCCAGCAGGCTCATGGCCCGGGGGTAGTCCCGCTCAGCGGCCTTGTAGAACCACTTGAACGCCTCCTCGTCGTCCTCCTCCACACCGATGCCCCGATAGTAGCAGTAGCCCAGATTGCACTGCGCGCGGACCAGCCCCCGCTCCGCCGCCTGACGGTACAGCTCCACGGCCTTGCTCAGGTCGCGCTCCACCCCATCGCCGTACTCGTAACACACGCCCAGAGCGCAGGTGGCGGGGACATAGCCTGCCTCGTGAGACAGCCTGTACAGCTCCGCCGCCTTTTCCAGGTCCTTCTCCACCCCGTAGCCGTTCTCGTAACACTCAGCCAGCAACTGCTGTGCCCGGGGATAGTCCTGCTCGGCAGCCCTGGTGAACCACTTCACCGCCTCGGCGTTGTCCTCCTCCACGCCGATGCCCTGATAGTAGAAGAAGCCCAAATTGCACTGTGCCCGGGGATACCCCCGCTCGGCGGCCCGGAGATAGAGCTCCCTGGCCTTAGCCTTGTCCTCCTCCACGCCCCGGCCCAACTCGTAGCACAGGCCCAAGGCACAGATGCCAGGCACGTGCCCCCGGTCGCTGGACTGCTGATAGAGCTCAAAGGCTCTGGCTGCGTCCTCCTCCACGCCGAAGCCCCGGTCGTAGCACTCGCCCAGCAGCATCAGCGCGCGGGGATAGCCGTCCTCAGCCGACTTGGAAAACCACTTGAAAGCCTCATCGTTGTCCTCCTCTATGCCGATCCCCTGGTAGTAGCAGAAGCCCAGATTGCATTGGGCCCGGGCGTCCCCCTTCTCGGCAGCCTCCCGATACAGCTCCACCGCTTTCGCCTTGTCCTCCTCCACGCCGGTGCCCAGCTCATAGCATAGCCCCAGGGCACAGGCGGCGGGAGGATAGCCCGCCTCATAGGCCTTGGTATACAGTTCTACCGCCTTAAAATCGTCCTTCTGTGTGCCGTAGCCGTTCTCATAGCACTCGGCCAGCAACTGCATGGCCCGGGGATAGCCTTCCGCGGCTGCCTTGGTGAACCACTGGAAGGCCTCATCGTTGTCCTCCTCCACACCGATGCCAGTGTAGTAGCAAAAGCCCAGATTGCACTGCGCCCGGGGCATTCCCCGCTCCGCGGCCCTGCGATACAACTCCACTGCCTTGACCTTGTCCTCCTCCACGCCCTGTCCCAGCTCATAGCACAGGCCCAGGGAACAGAATGCAGAGGTATATTCCTTGTCCGCCGCGCTCTGGTAGAGCTTGACCGCCCGGTCATAGTTCTGCTCCACACCGAAGCCCCGGTCGTAGCACTCGCCCAGCAAAAATATGGCCCGGGGATACTCCCGCTCAGCGGCTTTGGCAAACCAATGCGCCGCCTGCTCCGGATCCTCCTCCACGCCGATACCTATGTAGTAGCAGAAGCCCAGATTGCACTGAGCAGGGGGGAAACCCTGGTTGGCGGCCTCACGGTACAGCTCCACCGCCCTGCCCTTATCCTCCTCTACGCCGGTGCCCGACTCGTAGCACAGGCCCAGGGAGCATGCTCCGTCGGGATAGTGCTGGGCATGGGCGGCCCGGTAGAGCTCCAGAGCCTTGGCAAAATCCTTTTCCACGCCGTAGCCATTCTCAAAGCACTCCCCCATCAGCACCTGAGCTCTGGGGTAGCCCTGCTGAGCCGCTTTGGCGAACAGCTCCGCCGCCGCCTCATTATTCTCCTCAAAATAGATCCCCTGATAGTAAAAATACCCCAGGTTGCACTGGGCGGGGGCATAGTCCTGGTCGGCCGCCTCCTGATAGAGCTCGGCCGCCTTTCCCTTGTCCATCTCCACCCCGTGGCCCAGCTCATAGCACAGGCCCAGCTCGCAGACGGCGGGCACATAGCCCTGCTCCGCCGCGCCGGTGAGCAGCTCCACCGCCCGGGCTTCGTCCTTTTCCGTGCCCACGGCCCGGAGGCAGCACAACCCCAGGAAGTACTGAGCGGCAATGCTGTCTCCCTCCGCAGCCTTGGAAAACCAGTAAAAGGCCTTTTCCTCATCCTTGGGCGCGCCGTCCTCGCCATAGTAGTAGCTTCGGCCCAAATTATACTGGGCCTCCAGATCGCCGTCCTCAGCGGCGGACTGAAGTGCTTTCAGGTCCTCCTGCTTTTTCTCGGCCATATCGTTCAGACTGCTCATCAGCTTGGGATCAATATAGACCATCACGGAATCTTGGTCAAAGGACCCCGGGTTCATATTTTTTTCTTCTGCCATAGTAATCCGCTTCCTTTCTGTCTTTAATCCGCCGCATTCTCTTTGCGGGACAGGGATTCCGCCCCCGACCCTTTCAAAATATTCAGTTATTCAGTATAGTTAGTTTAAAAAATCCTTCAGCTTCTTGCTTCTGGACGGGTGGCGCAGCTTTCTCAGTGCCTTGGCTTCGATCTGACGGATGCGCTCCCGGGTGACGTTGAATTCCTTACCCACCTCCTCCAGGGTGCGGGTGCGGCCGTCCTCAATCCCGAAACGCAGCTTGAGCACCTTCTCCTCCCTGGGAGTCAGGGTGGACAGCACCTCCACCAGCTGCTCCTTCAGCAGGGTGAAGGAGGCGGCCTCGGCGGGCTCGGAAGCGTCCTCATCGGGAATGAAGTCTCCCAGATGGCTGTCCTCCTCCTCACCAATGGGGGTCTCCAGGCTGACGGGCTCCTGGGCAATCTTCATAATCTCCCGCACCCGCTCCGCGGGCATATTCATCTCCTCCGCAATCTCCTCGGCAGAGGGGTCGTGACCCAGCTCCTGGAGCAGCTGGCGGGACACCCGAATCACCTTGTTGATGGTCTCCACCATATGCACCGGGATGCGGATGGTACGGGCTTGGTCCGCAATGGCCCTTGTAATGGCCTGACGAATCCACCAGGTGGCGTAGGTGGAAAACTTGAAGCCCTTGACATAGTCAAATTTTTCCACCGCCTTGATAAGCCCCAGGTTTCCCTCCTGAATCAGGTCCAGAAACTGCATTCCCCGGCCCACATACCGCTTGGCGATGGACACCACCAGACGCAGGTTGGCCTCGGCCAGCCGTTGTCTGGCCTTCTCCCCTCTTTTGATGGTCTTCTCCAGTTCCTTGAGAAGCTCCTCCGGGATCTCCTCCCCAGACTGCATCAGCTCGTCCATCTGCGCCTGGGCCTCCGTTCCGGCTGTCATGGCCTGGGCCAGCTCCACCTCCTCCTCGGAAGTGAGCAGGTTTACCTTGCCGATCTCCTTCAAATACATGCGAACCGGGTCGTCGGTGCCAAAGGTGTCGATGAGGGTGTTGGGATCCACGATCTCTTCCTCGTTGATCTCCTCCATCTCCTCCGCCGGCGGCTCCGCATTGTCAGCCAGCTCGGGGATATAGTCCTCTCCCACCGTCTCAATGCCCAGATTCTCCAGGGTGTCGTAGATTCTATCCATCTGCTCCGCGCCCAGCTCCATATCTTCCAGCACGTCCAGCAGCTCAGTGGAGGAGAGATTCCCCTTTTTCTTGCCCCGCTCGATCAACTCGCCCAGCTTCTCCGCGCCGGCCACACCCTCGACCACCTTCATGATCTCAACCTTGCCGGTCTCCATCCTGGCCTGCACGTCTGGCTGCTTCTCCTGTTTCTTCTCCAGAATCATCTCAGGGACGGCGGTTTCTTTCTTTTTGGTGCTCATTGCTTCTCCTCCATATACGCTTTCTTTTGTTGATATTTCTTCTGTGCGGCCAGCAGCAGGTCATCTCCCTGCTCCCCTCCGCTCCGCAGCAGCCTCTCTCTGCGGATCACGGCTATGTAGTCCTGAATGGCCCGGCCGCTGTTGGCCGGCGACACGGGCTGAGCAGCCACCTGGGCCAGATGGTCCATCTCCTCTCCGGAGAAATCCTCCGCCAGGGCGGCTAGCTGGGTGGACAGCCCCTCCTGAGCCCGCCGGAGCAGCCGACCGAAGGCCCGGCCCAGCAGCGGGGAGGAAAATTCCTCTCCTGTGAGGCCGTCCATCAGTCCCGCCGTCCCCGGGTCCAACATCAGCAGACGGAGCAGCCCCTCCTCCGCCCGGGCGGAGCGGATATTCTCATAGCGAAGCCCCCGGGTTCTGGGCTGGAGCTGGCTGACCGGGGTCATATCCCGCCGCTCCTGCTGCTTTTTGGCCTTGCGCAGACGGACCTTCAATGCCCGTTCCACCTCCAGCCTCATGGCCTCGGGCGTAATTCCCGCCGTCTGAGCGGCGTGTCCGCCGTAAACCTCCCGCTCCACCGCGCTGTGGAGCGAGGCCACCAGCTGGGCCGCCTCCTGTAAAAAGGCGATGCGCTGACTATCGTCGGCAAGGTCGTATTTCTTCTGAAGCTGTGCCAGACGGTAATCCACCTGGTTCTCACTCTTGTCCAGCAGCCTGGAAAAGGCCTCCCGGCCATAGGCCTTAATAAACTCATCCGGGTCCTTGGCCCCCTGCATCTGCAGGACCTTCACCGCCAATCCCACCTTCTCCAGGATGGGGATGGCCCGCTGGGCCGCCTTCACCCCGGCGCCGTCGCCGTCATAGGCGATGACCGCCTCCTTGAAGTACCGGGCCAGCAGTTGTCCGTGCTCCTCTGTCAGCGCAGTGCCCAGAGAGGCCACCGCACTGTCAAACCCCGCCTGATGCAGGGAGATGGTGTCCATATAGCCCTCTGTCAGGATGACCCGCCCGGCCTTAGAGGTCTTGGCGATGTTCAGCGCAAAGACATTGCGGCTCTTGTTATACACCGGGGTGTCCGGGGAGTTGAGATACTTTGGGGTAGAATCGTCCATCACCCGGCCGCCGAAGCCGATCACATTTCCCCGCACGTCGATGATGGGGAACATCACCCGGTTGCGGAAACGGTCATAGATTCGCCCGTCCTTATTGCTGACGGCCAGGCCGGCATCCAGCAGGTCCCGCTTGTCATAACCCTGGGCGGACAGCTCTCCAATCAGCCCATCCCACCGGTTGGGGGCAAATCCCAAACCAAAATTGGTCAGCGTCCGGCGGGACAACCCCCGGTTCCGGAGATAGGCCAGCCCCCCCGCCCCCTCCGGACTGTTGAGCCAGCGGTGGAAGGCCCGGGCGGCCTGCCGATTCATCTCCAGAATTTTGTCCCGCCGCTCCTGCGCACCGGGGGCGGCTCCAAACTCAGGCACCTGCATCCCGGCCCGCTGGGCCAGTACCGCCACGGCGTCCTTAAAGGGCAAATTTTCCAGCTCCATCACATAGTTAATGGCCCCGCCCCCCTTGCCGCAACCGAAGCACTTATACATTTGCCGGTCGGGCACCACATGGAACGACGGCGTCTTCTCGCTGTGAAAGGGGCAGCAGCCCCACCAGCTGTTTCCTTTTTTCGTCAGCCGCACCGACTCAGACACCAGGTCCACAATATCGGTCCGTGCCAGCAGTTCATCCAAAAAACGCTCCGGTAAGGCCAAAGGTCTTCCCCCTCTCCCATGAAAGGGGAATTTCCCCTCTATTTGTATCCGTTTTCAGAGAAAAATATCCCAATTACAGAACAGTCCAGCCCTTGGGGATGAACAGCTCCTGAAACCGGTCCACGGCAAAGGGGTCGGTCATGCCGGCGATGTAGTCACACACCGCCCGGTCGACCCCCTCCTCCGCCCGGATGGCCTGGAAATCGTCGGGCAACTGATCCGGCCTCTTCTGATAATATTCAAAAAGACGGCGAAGCATGTCCTGTGCTTTGCCCTCTTCCCCCTTGGCCATGGGGTTGGTGTATACACTGTCAAACATAAACTGCTTCAAGGCCAGCATGGCCTCCCTTACTTCGGGGGACTGATGTATCTCCCCCTGCCCGCAGCTGGCCTGAACGGCGTCTGTGACCAGGGTGTCAATCCGGGCACTGTGGGTGAAGCCCAGCACCTTTGAAATTTCCAGCGGGATGTCCATGGGGTAAATGATACCGCCCCGAAGGGCATCCTGAATGTCGTGGTTGATATAAGCGATGTGGTCGGCCAGACGGACCAGTTGGCCCTCCAGCGTGGCGGCAGGGGGCCCTTTGGTGTGGCAGGCAATGCCGTTTCGCACCTCCCAGGTCAGATTGAGACCCTCTCCCCCCTTCTCCAGCCGCTCCACCACCCGAACCGACTGCCTGTAATGGGCGAAGCCGCCAGGCATTACCTCATTCAGCAGCCGCTCCCCCGCATGGCCAAAGGGGGTGTGGCCCAGGTCGTGGCCCAAGGCGACGGCCTCAGTGAGGTCCTCGTTCAGGAACAGAGCCCGGGCCATGGTGCGGGCGATACGTGAGACCTCCAAGGTATGAGTCATCCGGGTGCGGTAGTGGTCCCCCTCGGGCTGGAGGAAGACCTGGGTCTTGTGCTTTAAGCGGCGGAAAGCCTTGGAATAGACAATACGGTCGGTGTCTCGCTGGAAGGGAGTGCGGATGGCGCACTCCTCCTCCGACCGGACCCGCCCCCGGCTTTGGGACGATCTGCATGCCAGCGGAGACAGCGCGGCCTCCTCACGCTCCTGCAGCTGCTCCCGCAGCGTCATAGGCATCCCCTCCCTCTCCTGTTTTTCTGTTACGATTACTTATACGAAAAAACTTCCCCAATTCCTCTTTTCTCAGAAAAAAATTTATATGGTTATCCTTTTAATCAGCCAGACGAGAAAGAGAAACAGCCAGAGCCAGACGATCCACTAGATAGTGTCATCAATAAAGGAGGAGCCAAATAGCAATACAACGAATTTGGACAGCAGCGACGAAGGAAGCGACATTTTTAGCGTAGCACGTAGCAATGCCGCGCCAGTCTGGCATTCTGAAAATTTTGATTTCCCTCTTGGCAAATCCAAAAACCTGGGTTTATATTCAAAACATCGTTTCAAAACAACGTTTTGAATTTTGTGAAGGAGGGTTCCCGGTGGCAAAGCAGATTGAAGGGGCCTACGACGCGGTACTGGCCCGCACGAAAGAGGAGTTTCTGGACAAGGGCTATCAGGAAGCGTCCCTGCGCACCATCGCCCAGAAAGCGGGGACCTCCACCGGCTCCATCTATACCCGGTTTG
>CATKHE010000186.1 GCA_949747935.1 uncultured Eubacteriales bacterium | reverse complement strand
TGGCCAACTTCCACACCACCTCCCGGATTCCTCTGGATAAGCTTCCCCTGGCGGTAAACACCCGCCTCCCGGAGGACATTGTGGTGGTCAAGGCCACCCACGTCCCGGAGGGATTCAACGCCATCGGGTCCTGTCAGCGGAAGGAGTATACCTACCGTATCTACAACTCTCGGCTGGGCAATCCGTTTTACGTCAACCGAGCCTGGTTCTACCCCAAGCGCCTTGACGAGACCGTTATGGCCCGGGCGGCGGCCCAGTTTGTGGGCACCCACGACTTCCGGGCGGTGCGCTCGGTGGGCACCGAGACCAAAACCACCGTGCGCACGGTGTACTGGTTTGACGTGGAGCGTGACGGCGACCTGATCTCCTGTCGGGTGTGCGCCAACGGCTTTTTATACAACATGGTGCGGGCCATGGTGGGCACCATCGTCTACGCCGCCGAAGGCAAGCTGGCCCCGGAGGACATCCCCGCTATCCTGGAATCGGGCAACCGAACCCTGGCCGGGCCTACCGTCCCCCCAGGCGGGCTGTACATGACAAAATTGTGGTATGAAGAGGATGTTTTATAAGTAAAGTATGAGTGAGAAAGCGACTCCCCCAAAGCGGGTAAAAAAACCGAATATTTTTGTCCGTCTGCTGGCTTTAAGTGCAACGGCGGCTCTGGTGCTGGGCGCATTGGCTTTGGTGGTCTACCGGGACACCATCAATCCGGACGCACTCAAGCGCTGGATAGCCTACCGCAGCATGGTCACCAGCGAAACCGGCGAATCCGCCCCCTTCTCCCATGCCGGAGGCGACAAGCTGGATCTTGCTTATCTAAACAGCGGCGTGGTTACCTCCTCCACCGCCGGGGCACATTATTACAGTCTGGACGGCGGGCAACTGGCGGAGGCGGTACTGTCTATGGAGAACCCGGTGCTCTCCGCCTCTCGAACGACAGCGGTGGTGTATGACGCGGGCAATCAGTCCCTCTTTGTTTTCCGCAACGGTGAAGAGAGCTTCCGCCTCTCCCTGACAGGGAGCGACGATCTTCTCTCCGCCCGTGTCAACGACAGCGGCTGGCTGGCCGTCACCGCCCAGCAGAGCGGCTTCAAGGGGGCGGTCACCGTCTACAACAGCCGGGGATCCGAGGTCATCACCATCGGCCTGTCCTCCGTCTTCGCGGTGGACGCCGCCGTCTCCCCCGACGGTCAGACGGTGGCGGTGGTCACCATCGGACAGGAGGCTGGCAGCTTTTACAGCCGTCTCCTCCTCTACCCCGTGAACCAGCAGGAGCCCTCCATGCAGGTGGATCTGGGCAGCCTCACTGTTTTGGATATGGACTATGAGGACAATCTGCTCTGGGTGCTTGGTGAGGACCAGCTCCTCACAATCGACCCGGACAGCGGAACATTTCAGACCTATCTTCTTTCCTCCAGCTACCTGAAGGGCTGTTCCCTGGACGGCGACGGCTTTGCCCTGCTGCTGGTAGGCCCCTCCCGTGCCGGCGGAGCCACCCAGGCTCTGATCATCAACAGCTCCGCTCAGGCCACACATTCAGTTTCTCTGAACGGGCAGATACTGGACTATGCTGCCGCAGGGAAACACTGTGCTCTGCTGTCAGGCAGCCGCCTGACACTCTACGACCAGGAGCTGAACCCATACGCTACCCTTGACAACCCCCAGGCCGCCCGCAGGCTGGATCTGGCGCCCAACGGCTCAGCTCTGCTGGCCAACGACCAGCAAGCCTGGCTGTATATCCCCCAATCCTGATGCTTTGGAGAAACGAACTATGAATTACATTATCTACGACATCATGATCGCCGCTGTCCTGCTCTTCTTCCTATGGCTGGGTTGTCGAAAGGGTCTCGTGCTGACCCTGTGCTCCCTGCTGGCCGTCTTTGTGGCCCTCATCGGGGCCTCCATCCTCTCCAACGCACTGGCTGAGCCGGCGGCGAAGGCGGTGGAGCCTATCGTCCAACAGCGCATTCAGGAGGCTCTCACCGAAGCTATCAGCCACACTGAGTTTATCGCTGTTGACGGCAGCGTCGCCGAAACGCCGGAGGACCTCCCCCTGAACGCAGTCATTGATCAGCTGAAGGAATCCAAGCTGTATCAGGGCTTTGCCGAGGCCTTTCACAAGGCGGTGAATGACGGTACCGCTGAGATTGCCGCCAACGCCGCCCAATCCCTGGCCCATTTCGCGGCGGTACAGATCGCCCGTATTGTGATTTTCGCCATAGCCTTTGTGGCGGTGCTCATCGCCTGGTTCTTTATCAGTCACGCCCTGGACC
This sequence comes from uncultured Eubacteriales bacterium, assembly GCA_949747935.1. The sequence continues at coordinate 1,154 of CATKHE010000186.1, read as the reverse complement.
TGGTGGCGAAGCTGCCCGTGCTCAGCACGGTCAACGCCTGGGGCGGCGGGGCGGTTGGCCTGCTCAAAGGCGCGCTGATCGTGTTTATCGCCGTCTGGCTGCTACGGGGCAGCTACATCCCTCCCGAGGCGGTGGGGCAGACCTGGCTTCTGAAATTCTTCGCCACCGTCAGCCCTCTGTCATTTTTCCTGTAAACCCTGTATTTCTCAGGGAAAAATTCATACCCAGTTCATAATTAGGGTGTACCATCTCCCCAAACGTGAACTTTTCCCGAAAGGAGCGTATTTACCATGCAGCCTACCATGTGCAGCCGCTGCGGCAAAAATGTGGCGGTCATCTTTATCACAAAATTAGAGGCCGGAACCTCCAAAAACGAGGGGCTTTGTCTCAAGTGCGCCCGTGAGATGGGCATCAAGCCTATTGACGACATGATGAAGAAAATGGGCATCAGCGACGAGGATCTGGACAGTCTGACTACTGAGATGATGTCCGCCTTCGGCGGCGCCGAGGGCCTCGAGGGCATGATGTCCCCCGCCAAGGATGAGGACGACGACGAGGACGACGGCCGCACCGCCACCTTCCCCTTCCTTAACCAGCTCTTCGGTGGCGGAAGCAGTTCCACCCCCGCCCAGCCCTCTGGCGAGGGCTCCACTCCTCCTCCCCGAAGCGAAAAAAACGGAAACGCCAAACCCGCCAAGCGGAAATTCCTGGACAGCTACTGTATCTCCCTGACCCAGCGGGCCCAGGAGGGCAAGCTGGATAAGCTCATTGGCCGGGAGCGGGAGCTGGAGCGGGTGGTGCAGATCCTCAACCGCCGCCAGAAGAACAATCCCTGCCTCATCGGCGAGCCCGGCGTGGGCAAGACGGCCATCGCCGAGGGACTGGCCCAGCGGATCGCCAACAAGGACGTGCCCTACAAGCTGCTGGACAAGGAGGTCTATCTGCTGGACCTCACCGCTCTGGTGGCGGGAACCCAGTTCCGAGGCCAGTTTGAGAGCCGGATGAAGGGCCTCATCGAGGAAATTCGCAAGCTTGGCAACATTATCCTGGTCATCGACGAGGTCCACACCATCGTGGGGGCCGGCGACGCCGAGGGCTCCATGAACGCCGCCAACATCCTCAAGCCCGCCCTCAGCCGGGGGGAGCTCCAGGTC
>CATKHE010000185.1 GCA_949747935.1 uncultured Eubacteriales bacterium | reverse complement strand
GCTGTCTGAGGATACCGGCCGGCATCCAGAAGGTTAAGCAGAAGCTCCCTGGGGACCAGCCGCTGCTCAAACCGGCGCACAGAACGGGGGGCACGCAAGAAACGCAGCGCCTCCTCCGGTGCGGGCAGCGGCCTGAGCTCCTCCTGGAGCCGTGAGAGCGGATGGTCCATTTCCCCGGTGGGACAGACCGCGACACAATGCCCGCAGCGATTACAGCGCTCCAGGTCAATCACAAGCAGGCCGCCCGCCGAATAAGAGATGGCGTCCATCTGAAGGCGGCACTCCTGATAACAGCTTTTACAGCCTGAGCATTGGACATAATGCTTCAAATGAAAAGCACCTCTTTCCTTCCAGTGAGCATGTGAAGAGGGCCAACGCCGCAGGGCGCTGGCCTCTCTTCTGCGGAGCTTCAGTCAAACAGGCCAGGACGGTCACTCTGGCTGCTTCAGGTTGGAGACAACCAGTCTGCCCCAGCCCTTGCTGCCGTCCGCGATGGGGTCCACCACACCGTCGCTCATGACCACCTTGCCCCGAACGATGGTATGGTTGATCTTGCAACGCAGCTTCCAGCCGTCATAAACCTTGGCAATCTCTTTTGCGTGGGAGTAATTTTTCTGCCAGTCCACCACTGTCTCGTCGTTCATATCGAAGATTACCAGATCACCGTCGGCACCGGGCTGAATAATGCCCTTTTGAGGATAGATGTGGAAGGCCTTCGCAGGGTTGGCGCAGCACAGCTCCACCACTCTCTCCAAGGTCAGTCCCCGCTCCCCCTTCGCTACCTCATTGAGCATCAAAGGCAGACGCAGGTCAATGCCTACCAGGCCGGCGGCAGCCTTGAAGATATCCTGATAGCCGGAGTCCTTCTCAGAGGGAAGGAAGGGTCCATGGTCGCTGCCGATGAAATCCACAGTGCCGTCCAGCACATATTCCCATATTTGGTCCACAATCTCCTTGGTGCGCAGCGGAGGGTTGCACTTGGCATAGGGGCCGTGCTTGATCAGCTCCTCCTCGGTGAGCAGCAGATAGTGCGGACAGGTCTCCAGAAACACCTTCTGTCCCCGGGCCTTGGCCTCCTTGGCCATCTGCATGGCCTCAGGGGTGGAGATATGTGCCAGCTCCAAAACACAGCCGGTGGCGGCAGCGATGGTGAGCAGCTTCTGTACCGTGGTATACTCGCTGATGGGGGGACGGGAGGGACAGTGATACTCTGAGCCCACCTTGCCCTCAGCGCGGAATTTCTTGATCAGGCCCTGGATAATATCGTTGTTCTCCGCATGGGAAGCCAGCATCAGGCCTGTCTTGGCTACCTCCTGCATGCCCACGTAAATCTCGTAATCGTTTGCCATAGTCAGGCCCACGAACTCCTGCTCTCTGCCCTCAGGAGCCTCATGGAGGAAAGCTTTGTAAGCCACAACCCCCTCCCTGGCCACCTTGGTGATCTCCTCTGGATACTGGCCTCCGGCAGCGGCATAAAAGGCGTAATCCACCACAGGTCCACGCTCCACAGCCACCTTCTTTCGGTTGTCCAGAATCTCCTTGTTGTACTGGGGCGGAGTGGAAATGGGGTGCTCTAGAATTGTGGTACAGCCTCCGGCGGCGGCGGCCTGTGTCTCTGTGTAGAAGGTGCCCCGCTCAGAATGGCCCGGGTCACGGACGTGAACGTGGGTGTCAATTCCGCCGGGGATGACATATTTGCCCGCGGCGTTAATGGTGCGCTCCGCCTCAGGAAGCATACCAGGCTGCGCAATCATAGCGAATTTCTCGTCTTTGATCCCTACGTCCGCCTTTTGAAAGGCGCCGTCCAGAAAAACAAGTCCGTTTATCACTGCCAAATCAAGTTTCACAATAAAATCCTCCTTTAAATGATTTCATTTCAGCGTTGAACGTTTACCAGGCAGTCAGGAGAACCGCTCCGCCCTCCTGACAGCCGTAAAAGAGGGCTCAATCCCGATTGGCTTCCTCTGGGAAGAAGGGGGCCAGATCTTCCTTGGTCATAGGTTTGGTGAACATGCTGACCACTACCATAACCACAGCGGACACAGCGCAGCCCGGCAGGGCAGCCATGACACCGTTGGGCTGACCCAGCGCATACCAAACGCACGCCGTCACAAAGCCGGCGATCATGGAGGCCAGCGCTCCCGTCTTAGTAATCTTCTTGTTAAACGCACCGATGAGAATCAGCATGGCGATGGCAGAGCCCATCAAGGTGACGCCCTTGGCCTGGATGTTCTGGATCACATCCTCCATCACGAAAATCAGAACGATGGAGACAACACCGATGATCACAGTGGACACACGGGCCATTTGAAGCTCGCTCTTGCTGCTCATCTTGGGATTGATGCACTTCTTGTAGATGTCCACTGTCCAAGTGGTGGAAGCCAGCAGAAGCATGGAGTCGGCTGTGGAGATGATGGCGGCAATAACGGCCGCAAACATAATCCCGCCCAGTACCGGGTTCAGCGTCTGGGTGACCAGAGTGCTGTATACCATATCCTGACGCTCAATGCCGGGAAGAACCAAAATGCCGGACACACCTACGATCACCAGAGGCAGGTAGAAGATACCCAGCATCAGGGCCGTGATGCCCTGACTGCGGCTGGCGGACTCGGGAGAGGTGGCGGTGAGGAAACGGCCGACAAACTGAGGCGCGCCAAAATTGCAGACGCCCCAAGTAACTGTCCAGCCCAGAGCCACAATCGGCGGAATATTGGGGGAGAAGGCCGCAACCCGGTGCGCGTCCAGAGCCGCGATGCCCTCCATCATACCGCTCCATCCGCCAACGATGCCCAGATACTTGATTGCCATCATCCAGATACCGGCAATGATGACCCAGGAGCAGATGGTATCGGTCCAGGCCACCGCCTTCATGCCGCCCAGAGCGGTAAAGGCGATAAACACGATCATAACAATGACACAGCAGAGAATCTCATCCCAGTCCACAATGGCCTGCAAAATCACCACTGACGCCTTGACCTGGGCGGACATCAGGGTAGATGCACCGATCAGGACAATAATGGAAGCAAACAGAGAATGCGGCCGACCGAATCGCTTTTCAATATACTCGGGCACAGTTGTGCACTCTGTCTGCCGCATACGCTTGGCAACCCACAGACAGGCTACAAAGGAGGTGACCAGAGTGCCAGCGAAGTTCCACATACCGGACCAGCCGTTCAAATAGTAAAAGCCCAGATAGCTGACAATTGAGGTAGCTGAAATAATGGTGGCGAAGTAGGTTCCGGACAGAGGAATCAGTCCCAAGCCCTTGCCGGCCACCGCCCAGTCCTCAGCGTTCTTGATATTTCGGGATGAAATCAGGCCAAAGACAAACAGTCCGCCCATGACCAAACAAACAATCAGCAGATAAATTGTAGAGGGGCTCATTTCTTCTCCCCTCCCTTCGGTTTATTTACACCCTTGATCTCGGTATAAACAATCGGGAAAACGCTCAGGAAAATATAGAAAATCCACTGAGCGACCAGGGAAGGCTGCGCTCCTAAGAACATAATAATACTCCTTTCCTTTTAACACAATAGCTTTCACCATATTTATACGGTATGGAGATCAATTTTCAAAGCTCGGGGCAGGACGCCATACGTCTGTTCAGGACAACCGAAGAAATCAGGTCTTGTACTGCCGGTAACGGGCCAACCCGGCTGCCAGAAACAGCGCGCAGGCCACTCCGTCAAACACCGGGACGCCCAACCGTTTTTCAATATAACGATCCGCACCGGTATAATTGGCACACCCCAAAACAACTGCGTCCACACAGGGAGTCCGGACAGCCTCACGGGCCGCGGCCAGCAGATCCTCCGGATCGTCACTTTTGCTGACGATGACCCCTTTCAAAAAGCTGTCCAAGTGGTACTTGTGCGCCAAAGCGTACTTTCCAGACCGGGTTTTAGGTGTGGGAGAAATCACCGCAAAGCCGCTGCCCACACTAGCCGCCAGTTTCATGGAGGCCTCCGCAATGCCCACCACCGGCTTGGATACAATCTCCCGAGCCAGCTCCAGGTTGGGGTCGGCGTGGCACGCCAGAATAAAAGCATCATAGACATTCTCGCTTCTGCGCAGAACATCCTTCAATTCATCCACTGCGGCGGTACGGTCCTCATAGCTGGCCACCAGCTTGGGTGCCGTAGTCAGGCCGACAACATCAACCTGACATCCCTCCTGCGGGAAGCGGTCAACCGTTTCCCGAATCAAAACGCAGGTCTTTTCATCGCTGTTGGGATTAATTACCAGAATGCGAATTGGATGTGCCATCGACATACCTCCTTTTGCTGGCAGCCTCGCAGGACTGCCCTGTCTGTATTTGTTCCCTCAGTAGGTCCGCCGAAGCAAACCCTATGCAGGCATAGTATTGACCGCCAATGCCCAACATATTGGGACAGATTCTTCTCTGCTCAATGAGACCGCCCTACAGGCCAAATAGGACGATCAGTTTTTCCCAAGCGCTTGTTCACAATATAGAAACGCTGTTACAGTAAATTGCTATAAAAATGTGCCGCCTACTCAGGATGGATCACATCCCTGAAGCGCCTTCTTTTGTTAACAATATCGGAACGTAGTTTCTAATTGTTATGGACAATATAACACACCTCGTCTTTAGATGCAATAACTTTTTATGCTTATCTCTGAATTTTGTGCAAATATAACAATTTCACTTTCCGGCTCGCCGGTTTAGAGGTTGACAGAGATTTTTATTTTGTTTATAATGTCTAAGACCGCCAATCTGCTCAATGAAATCACGACATTTTCACTTTCTGTGGAAATGCCGTGATTTGAGCGAAAAAAGAGGTTCCCAATCATGGATGAAAAGCAGCCAAGCGCCAATCATATCAATTCCATCAACCGTGCCTTCGACATCCTCCGCCTTTTCCGGGACTCCTGGGAACTGGGCATTCAGGATATCAGCCGTTTGACCGGTCTGAACAAGACCACTGTTTTCCGGGTAGTCAAGTCTCTTGAGGCAAACCGGATGCTGGAACAAAATCTCCAGACCGCCAAATATCATCCCGGCTTCGCCATTGTGGAGCTGGCCCACAGCGTATATAAGAATTTTGACGTCAAGCACATTTTTCTGCCTTATATGCGTCTTTTGCGGGAGGAATTCAATGAAGATGTGATCTTGTCGGTTCTGTCTGGCACCCGCGCCGTCTGCATTGAGCGGACAGAGGGCGACAACGCCATCAACCTCCACTCCAGAGTAGGTCGTGCCCTTCCCATCTATGGAGGCTCCACCGCCCGGGTGTTTCTTCCCTTTGTCAGCCAGGAGATTCTTTACCGTGTGTACCAAGAGGCGGAGACACAGACTGACCTTCTCGTCCCCGTATCCAGGGAAATCCTGGAGGAGAGCATTCAGTTTGTCTGCTCCCACGGATATTTGACCTCCTGCGGTGTGACGGACGCCGGGGTATTCAGTGTCAGCGTCCCTGTTCAAATGGACTCCTCCCACATATACAGTCTTGGCATCTGCGGCGTCGAGGAGCGTATGCGCGGCAAAGGGGTTGAAGCGATTACCTCCCGCCTGCTGGGCTACAGCCGGCAGCTTTCAGACAAATTGGCATGCTGCGATGTGATTGGTAAATAAGGACCTCTTTTTTCGCGTTTCAAGCCGGGCACAGCTTCCATTCCCCTGTGTCCCCGCAATGTAATGCCAGAAAGGATGTAATATCAATGAGCAGATTTTGGGATAATATGATGGAAATCGCCGTAATCGGCGAAAATGAGGACGGTTCTGTTTCCCGGTTGGGGGGCATCACCCCGGAATATGAACGGGGGGTCGCCGTGGCCCGCCAGCAGATGGAAGCGGCCGGCCTTCAGACCGAGGTAGACCCCGTTCACAACCTGGTGGGCACCCTCCCCGGCAGCGACCCAAACGCCAAAGCAATTCTCATCGGTTCCCACCTGGATACCGTGACCTGCGGAGGTAAATTTGACGGTGTTCTGGGAGTCAGCGGCGGGATCGAGGTCGCCAACCGTCTGAAGGAAGAGGGCCGCAGCCTCCGCCACCCCCTTCAAGTCTGGGGCTTCAATCTGGAGGAGGCCAGCCTGGTGGGCGGTACCTTCGGCAGCCGTTCCGTCGTTGGTTTTGTGGATATGACCGCCCCCGGCTTCGAGGACCGCCTTGCCCATTACGGCTGGACCACCAGGACAATCCAGGACTGCCGCCGTGATCTCAGCCGCTGGGCCTGCTACCTGGAGTACCACATCGAACAAGGCGATAAGCTGGACAATGAGAAGATTGATATTGGTGTGGTTAATGGGATTGTCAGTGTTATTCGCTACGATGTAACCGCCAAGGGCATGAGCAACCACGCCGGCACCACCATGATGGCCAACCGGAAAGACGCTCTGGTGGGAATGAGCAAACTCATTGTCAAAAGCGCTGAGCTTGCTCGGGAAATTGACGACACGCTGGTTTTCACTGTCGGCAAGCAGAGCGTCCAGCCCGGACAGGAGAACGTCATTCCCTGCCAGGTGGACGCCACCTTTGAAATGCGCCACATGGACAAGGCCAAAACAGATGAGCTGTTTCATAGAATCCAAGAATGCGCCGCCGAAATTTCCGATTGTGAGTTCTCCTTTGTCAACACCACGGCCAAATACTCCACCCCCTGCGACCCGAAGCTGATTCAGCTGATTGACCGGGTCTGTGAAGAGGCTGGTGTCTCCCACACCATCATGCCCAGCGGCGCTGGCCACGACGCTAACGCCATCGCCCATGAGGGAGTCCCCATCGGCATGATTTTTGTCCCCAGCGCAGGAGGGAAGAGCCATTGCGGCGATGAGTGGACTGACCCCCGCCTCTGTGATCTTGGCGCGGATATTCTGTACCGCTGTGTCCTGGCTCTGGATGAAGAACTGGACTGACTCAGGGGGCGGAAATATGCTGGCACACGGAAAATACGCAATTACAGACCCCTCCGCCCCCATGGCCGGCTTCCGGGAGGAAACGGCTCTGCGGATTCAAGACGGTGTCATTACAGAGCTTGGTAGCTGGAAGGACCTGAGAGCCCGTTATCCGGATGAGCCGGCGGTGGGCAACGGAAGGCAACTCCTGATGCCTGGCCTGATTGACGCCCATACCCATGGTGCCGGCCTCTCTTATGCCCAGAGAGGCGTCCGGCTGGACTATTTGGAAAATTCCCTGCTGGATTTCGCCACAGCACTGCAACTCCCGCCTGAGCTCACCGCCATGATGAATGCGGTGCGCCACATCCGAAACGGCTGCACCACCATACACCACAATGAAAGCGGAGCGGCCCTCGACCCCGCTTTGGCGGAGACCAGCCGCAGGAAAATAGCTGGTTACCGAAAAACTGGTATTCGACTGGGCTATTCCATGGGAATCAGGAACCGAAATACCCTCGCCCTGGAGGACGAGGCCTTTTTGGAAACTCTGCCAGAGGACCTGCGTCTCCAGGCCGAATCCCGAGTCCATTACGACAAAAAGGCGGCCGCTGATCAATATCTTGACGCCTTCGATGAGGTTTTCCGCACCGAAAATCATGGCTGTGTCCGCGTATTTCTTGGGCCAAATTGGGTTCAGGGCAGCACAGACGAGCTCCTGCTGCGGGTTAAGGAGCGGTCTGACTCTCTGGGAAAGCTCCCAATTCACCTTCACTGCCTGCAAACTCCAGTTCAAAAGGCCTTTGGCCTGCGCAACTACGGCAAATCCCTGGTAGGCCATCTGGACGACCTCGGTCTGGTTGACAGCAATCTGGTCTTGGGCCACGCAGTCTACCTTTCCCAGGATGATATCCAGCTGCTGGGCAACCGGCATGCAAGCGTTACTCACCACCCAAGCTGCAATCTCATCATGCGCAACGGCATTGCTCCTGTCTACGAGATGCTCCGGTCCGGCATCAACGTCGCTCTAGGCATTGACGAGAAGGGGATCAACGACGACGAGGACCCTATCATGGAGATGCGCATGATCTACTATCTCCACAGATGCCCCGGAACAGACCTGTCCTCCCTGCCGGCTGTCAGTCCCGAGACCGTTTTGCAAATCGCAACCTTGAACGGCGCCGCCCCCAGCGGCTTCGCCGCTCAGGTTGGTGCGCTCCGGTCGGGGATGGCAGCGGATCTGATACTTGTAGATATGGATGATATCTTAAATGAGCCCTGGGTCTCCCCTGACGCACCAATCCCCTGGCTATTTGTTCGCAGAGCTCTGGGCCGCCACGTCAATACAGTGATAATTGGCGGTAAAATTATTATGGAAGAGCGAAATATCAAGACGATCGACCTGGAAGCGCTGTATGATCAGGTACGTCAGGCCGCCAGCCTCGGTCGCATGCCAAAGCAGTTGGAAAACGAAGCTTTTCTTCAGCGCATCAAGCCCTATTATCAGGCTTGGTATAACGCATGGCTCAAAGATTTGGAGCTTGAACCATACTATTTCTTCAACAGCAGACAATAGTCCGACAAGCAAAGGCCGCCGTGGGAAATCTCCTACAGCGGCCTTCTGCTTCGGTATCCGATAAAATTTTCATGCCCACTATGGCATATCATCAGGGTTGACAGAGGTGGTATAACGGAAGCAGGAGATGATAATATGCTGCACAAACGAAGCACGAGAATTACTGGCACGAGGTTATGAAGCGACCCATGATATAAAGATGGCGGAGCACCTGGTATTTCTAGATGAAAGCGGAGTAAATACTGATTTGACCCGTCTTTATGGGCGAGCCCCCTCATCTCAAGGAGCAGTGGACCATTCCCCCTTGAATACGTCTCGGACAACAACCGTTCTTTCTTTCATCTGCTTAGATAGGGAGAAAGTTTCCAATGTTTGACCAATATATAGGTCATGAATAAAGCCTCAGCAATACCACGCAGAAGCTGGGGTAATAATCTGCTTTTCAGCTTGCGAAGAATCGCCTTAATTTTTGACCACATATTTTCAATTGGATTCAAATCAGGGCTGTACGCTGGCAAGTACAGTAATTTCATGCCAGCCCCCTGCAAAAGTGTCTGGACCGCATTGACACGATGCGTGTGCATATCATCCGTGATGACAATTATTGAGAAAAGTCTGCCAGATGGCAGACTTTTTCCACAAACTGAAGGCCGCCCTTTCGGGCGGCCTTGCGGCAAAAAGAATTATTTCAGATTGAAGAAAGCCTTCATGCCGGGATACTCGGCCACGTCGCCCAGCTCCTCCTCGATGCGGAGCAGCTGGTTGTACTTGGCCACGCGGTCGGTGCGGCTGGGAGCACCGGTCTTGATCTGGCCGGCGTTGAGGGCCACGGCGATGTCGGCGATGGTGGCGTCCTCGGTCTCGCCGGAGCGGTGGGACACGATGGCGGTGTAGCCG
>CATKHE010000184.1 GCA_949747935.1 uncultured Eubacteriales bacterium | reverse complement strand
CTGCCTGTATTCTACAACAAAATTTTCCGAGATGCAAGACCTTTTCAGAATACGCACCAAAGGCCGCCTTGCGAAAGGGGGGTGCCCCCGCAGGGGGCGGGGGGATTTCGTCCCGGAGCTTCTGCTCAGCAGAATCCCTCCACCACTGGGCTTCGCCCAGCGGTCCCCCTCCCTTTCACAAGGGAGGCTTTTTTACCACGCCGCCACGGTTCCGTCGCACCTCGGCTCGGTGCCGCCGGCCAGCAGGCCGTTGTCCGTGCGCCAGATGATCTGCCCCCGGCCCATGTCGATCCGGTCGCTGACCACCTCCACCTCGTGGCCCATCCCGGCCAGAGCCTGGACGATCTCCGGAGAAATCTCCCCCTCCAGCTGGATGCTCCGCCCGCCCATCCACTGGGCCCGGGGGGCGTCCAGGGCCTCCTGGGGGTTCATATGGTAGTCGATGGTATTCACCAGAACCTGGACGTGCCCTTGGGGCTGCATAAAGCCCCCCATCACCCCGAAGGGGCCCACAGCCTCCCCGTCCTTCATCAGGAAGCCGGGGATAATGGTGTGATAGGACTTCTTTCCTCCGGCCAGACAGTTGTCGCTGTTCGGGTCCAGGGAGAAATTGGCTCCCCGGTTCTGGAAGGTGATGCCCGTCCCCGGAACGGCCACTCCCGCGCCGAAAATGCTGTAGTTGCTCTGGATGTAGGATACCATGTTGCCCTCCCTGTCGGCAGTGCACAGGTAGATCGTGTCGCCGCAGGAGGGGTCCCCCGCCTCGGGCAGGAGGGCCTTGCCGCCAATCAGCTCCCGGCGGCGGGCGGCGTACCGCTCAGACAGCATATCCTCCACCTTTGTTCTCATGTGTCTGGGGTCGGCCACATAAGCCTTCGCATCGGCAAAGGCCAGCTTAATGGCCTCCATAATCCGGTGATAGGCGCCGGCGCTCTCCTTCTCTTCGGGCAGCTCCATGCCGCTGAGGATATTCAGCGCCATGAGCACCGTAATGCCGTGTCCGTTGGGGGGAATCTCACATACGGTGTAGCCCCGGTAGCCGGCGGTAATGGGCTCCACCCACTGCGGATGATAGCCTTGGAAGTCCTCCTCCGAGAAGTATCCCCCCGTCTCCCGGCTGAACGCCACAATCCGCTCCATCAGGGGTCCCCGGTAGTAGCTCTCGCATTCCGTCCCGGCCAACTCCTCCAAGGTGTCGGCGTACTCCTCCCAGCGAAACAGGTCGCCCGCCCCGTAGGGAGATCCGTCCGCCTTCATCAGGCGGCTGTACCAATAGGCGTGGGGGGCCGGGTCCCGCTCCATGGCTTTTTTGATCCGGGGAGCGTCCTTGGCCCACTGCCGCGCCACATTGACGGGGACCGGCACCCCCTCCCGCGCGTAGGCGATGGCGGGAGCCAGCAGCTCTGGAAGAGATTTCGTCCCGAAGCGACTGCGCAGCTCGGCCCAACCGCCGGGGGCGCCCGGGACCATGGTGGGAATCCACCCCTCCTTGGGCATCTGGTCATATCCCAGCCCCCGAACCATCTCCGCGCTGAGCACGGCGGGGGCCACGCCGCTGGCGTTGAGACCGTACAGCTTTTTCTCCTTTTCCACCCACACCAAGGCGAAGGCGTCAGATCCCAGGCCGTTTCCCGTAGGCTCGAAGAGGGGCATGGCGGCCGCCATCGCCACCGCAGCGTCCACGGCGTTTCCACCCGATTTCAGGACCTCCAGCCCCACCTGGGCCCCCAGCGGGACCGAGGTGCAGGCCATGCCATTTTTGGCGTAGACCACGTTTCTGCGGGAGGAATACATGTATTTGAGGGGATCATACTGGGGCATAGCGGTCAGCTCCTTTAACAATTTGGATAGAGCCTATTATACAGGATTTTCTTCCGTCAGGCAATCCAAAATTGGGGCAGGGGCTCCCCCGAAGCGGCTGCGCAGGACAGAGAAAATCAAAATTACAAAAAAGGCTGCCTGTTGATTTTTGGGAAAGGCCGCATTATAATACAGAGGACAAAAATGCCTCTCAGGCGATGAAATTGGGGGAACGGATATGGCTATTATTGGGATCGACCTGGGCACCACCAACAGCCTTGCGGCGGTATGGCGCAACGGAAAAAGTGAGCTGATCCCCAACGCCTCCGGGGAATATCTGACCCCCAGCGTGGTCAGCGTGGACGACGATGGGTCCATCCTGGTGGGTGCGGCGGCCCGTGACCGGCTGATTACCCACCCGGAGCGCACCGCCGCCGGCTTCAAGCGGGCGATGGGCACCGGCCGCCGCTACACCTTGGGGAACAAGGAGTTCACGGCGGAGGACCTGTCCTCCTTCGTCCTGCGCCGCCTCCGGGAGGATGCTGAGGCCTACCTGGGCGAGGTGGTGGACGAGGCGGTGGTCAGCGTCCCCGCCTACTTTGCTGAGGCCCAGCGCTCTGCCACCAAGCGGGCCGGGGCCCTGGCTGGCCTGACGGTGGAGCGCCTGGTGAACGAGCCTTCCGCAGCTGCGGTGGCCGGCCGCATCGGCGAGGGGGAGGAGGACAAGGTATGCCTGGTCTTCGACTTCGGCGGCGGTACCCTGGACGTCTCCCTGGTGGAGCGGTTTGACAGCGTGGTCAGCGTCACCGCCGTCAGCGGGGACAACTTCCTGGGGGGCCGGGACTTTGACGAGCTCATCGCCCGGGGCTTCTGCCAGGACTGTGAGCTGGATTTCGACGCCCTGTCCCGCCAGCGGCAGGAGACCCTCATCCGTCAGGCCGAGACCTGCAAAATGGCTCTCACCGCCCAGGAACCGGTGATCATGGCGGTGGCCGACGGCGAGCTCTCCGCCTCACTGGCCCTGACCCACGAGTGGGTCATTCGCAAGAGCAGCACCCTGTTCCAACGGATGCTGGCCCCGGTGCACAAGGTCTTTCTGGACGCCGGGGTAGGGGCGGACGAGCTGGATGAGCTGGTAATGGTGGGGGGCTCCAGCCACATGCCCGCGGTGCGGCGGTACATCGCCAGAGCTCTGGGCCGTGAGCCCGCCGCCGGGACCCGGCCGGACACCGCCATCGCCATCGGCGCGGGCATCTGCTCGGGCATGAAGGTTCGGGCAGCCGATCTGAGAGAGCTGGTCCTCACCGATGTGTGCCCTTTTACCCTGGGGATCGCCACCATGAATCACGCTGAACAGGGCCGGGACCTGATGTCCCCCATTATTGAGCGCAACAGCGTTCTGCCCACCAGCAAGGAGGGGGTCTACTGCACCGCCCACGACGGCCAGCGGAGCATTGAGGTCAAGGTCTACCAGGGGGAGCAGCGATACTGCCAGGACAACACCTGCCTGGGCAGCCTGGAGATCGCCGTCCCGCCGGCACCCCGGGGCCAGCAGAGCATCCGGGTGCGCTTCACCTATGATATCAACGGTCTTCTGGAGGTCACCGTGGCGGGAAAGGACGGCCAGAACGCCCGGCTGGTCCTCCAGGGCTCCGGCATGACGGAGGAGGAGGTCGAGGCGCGGCTGAAGGAGCTGGAGGCGCTGAAAATGCACCCCAGGGAACAGGAGGGGCCCCGCACCCTCATCGCCCGGGGGGAGCGGCTGTATGCCATGACGGTGGGCCAGATGCGGGACCAGGTGGCCCAAATGCTGGACTGGTACCAGATGCAGCTGTCCACCCAGGAGAACCTGCGCATCGCCAAGGCCGGCCGCCGGATCTCCGCCTTTTTTGACCAGGCGGAGGCCTACATTGGGGTGGGAGACCTGCCGCCACTGGAACTGGATCCCCTGGACGATGACGGCGATGAGGAGGAAACCCCATGAGCTGGCCCTGGAGCCAACTGGGTCTGTCCGGCCCCTCCGATCTCTCGGAGGTCCGCCGCGCCTACGCCGAGAAGCTGAAGACCACCCACCCGGAGGACGACCCGGAGGGCTTCCAGCGCCTCCACTCCGCCTATCAGCTGGCCAGCCGCATGGCTCGCCAGAATCGGCGGAAAACGAGGCCGGCCCCTGCGGAACAGAAGGAGCCGCCAAAGGTGGAGCGGGAAAAGAAGGAGTTCGACTATGACCAGCTGCTCCAGGAGGGGAGTGAATCCCCCCGCCTGTCCCGGGAGCAGGAAAAGGAGGAGGACTTTGACTTCGACCAGCTGCTCCGGGAGGGGAGTGAATCCCCCCGCCTGTCCCGGGAGCAGGAAAAGGAGGGGGACTTTGACTTCGACCAGCTGCTCCGGGAGGGGAGTGAACCCCCCCGCCTGTCCCGGGAGCAGGAAAAGGAGGAGGACTTTGACTTCGACCAGCTGCTCCAGGAGAAGGGCGAATGCCCCCACAGTCTCCGTGAGGAGGAGGGCGGGGAACAGGACTTTGACTTTGAACGCCTGATTGCCGAGGGGGAGGCGGAGCGGGCGGAGGCCCGCCGCCGCCGGGGCGAGGCGCGCCGGCGGTCTCAGGAGCAGAAGCGGCAGGAGCGGCTGAGGCAAGAGCAGGCCCGCCGGAACGCCTATGAGCAGGAGCGGCGGAGCCGTTTCGACCAGGAACAGTTCCGGTGGCAAAATACTGAGACCATCCTTCACACCATAGAGATGCTGTACAACGCCCAGGCGGACCGGGAGGCATGGGAGAAGTTTTTCCAAAGCCCGCTGTTCCAGCAGACCAAGGGCAGCCTGGACCTGATCTTTGGCCTGGAAGACTTTGTCAGCGCCAAAAGCCTGTCTCAGGAGGTACGGCTGGCCCTGTTTCTGGCCTACGGCTTCGACAAGGGGCCCTCCCGGCCCGAGCTGAGGCCCCTGTATCAGATGCTGTTGAGCGCCTGGCAGGCGGCCCGGTCCAAAAAGAAAAAGGAGTGGCTGCTGAACATTCTTGCTGTTCCCATCACTTTGGGCCTGATCTATGTGGCGGCCGTCATCCTCATGTCCCCTCTGCTCATCGTCTTTATCCTCCTGGGGCTGCTGGCGATACACGGGCTGAACAAGGGCTGGCTCAGGCGAAGACCCAAAAATCTGGCCCAGGGACAGCGGAGCAGCTTCTATGTCCTCTGCTTCCTGGCGGGCTGCGTCATCGCGGTGGCGTTCCTGCTGCCAGGCCTGTGGGAGTCGGCGCGGGAGCTAACCGTGGCCGGGGACCCCCGGGCGCGGGTGTGCCTCTATCTGGAGGAGGATTACGGAGTGAAATTCCGTTCGCTTTACACTGGAAATTCCCCGCGTTTTGACAATGTGTTCGCCCCCGAGGACAGTCACACCCAATTTTTCCTGGCCGGCCCTGACGGGGAGCGTGACAAGAAGAACGGCAAGCTGGGCTATACTACCAACTACCCCGAGATGATGGTGCTCTGGCAACTGGAGAAATTTGCCAGGGACCGGGGCATTACCGGCGTGAAGGAGCTGGATCAGGAGCTTGAGCCATGGGAGACCAACGGCATTTTCCTCGTCACACTGCCCTTTTACGGGGCAGAGGACACCATTACCGCGCTAGGAGAGCTGCTGGAGGAGCTGGCTCAGGAGGATTGGTATCAGCCCCGCACCCCGGCATACGAGATCGTGCTGTGCAGCCGCCGCATGGAGGAGGGCTGGGTGATCCTTACCCGCTGGAAGCCCACCGACGGCCCCTTCAACGCCGAGGCCGTGTGCACCCTGTATGAGACGGACTTCGCCCACGCCTACTGCGCCCAACTGCTCCAGGAGGAGGAGCTGGACCGGGACTTTATCCATGGCGGCGAGGAGCATTACACCCTCACTGACGGCGGCATGGCAGAGCTGAAGGGCCAGGAATGCCGCAGGCTCTATGGACTGGACGCCGGTGGGCAGGTCAGGATGGAGTACTATATCAGCGTTGAGGGCGGCAATATCTACTGCGTCCCGGGCGGCTTCTGGGATGGAGTGGGAACAGAAGAGGATATCCAGTTCTACCGTCTCCTCCACAGAGATGCGACGGGAGGCATGCTTCAGCTCTTCTACCCCTGGATTACCCCCTATTGAGAAAAAATGGCACAAAATATCCCGCCGCAGTCCGGATAAAATGTGCCGAAAGAGAAAAACTACTACGCAGACGCAAAATTTCAGCAAATTTCAATCAAATTCATATCTTTGTCACACATTTCCGTCATAATGGCCCAGAGGTGATTATTGTGACATTCAGCGAAAGACTCCGGCAGCTGCGCCAGGAGAAGAAGATGACCCAGGCGTCCCTTGGACAAGCGATTGACATTTCCCCGCGGATGATCAGCTTTTATGAGAGCGGCAACCACTTTCCCAGGGATGAAATCATCCTGAAACGGCTGGCTGACCTGTTTGAGGTCAGTCTGGACTATCTCATGGGTCACTCTGACCTGCGGGAGGAGACTTCGCTGAAAAAGCTGTGCAGCGCCTACAGGGGGCTGTCCATCACAGACCGCCGGACTGTGATGGACTTTATGGAATTTCTGGTCCAGAAGACAGTCGGCACTCCCCGAACCTGATATATCTTCCTTTAAGCCCCCACCGGCTGTCTGCACCGCCCCAGATTGTGCGGACAGCACAAAAAAGGGACCATAGGTAGGAAATATTAAGATTTAGGCGGAGTGGCGCAGCGAAAGCGCCGCCTTCAAGAAAATTTCCGAGGCCATGATCGCACAGGGCCTGTAATAGAAACGCGATTTTGGGGCACGCCGCAAGGCGTGCCCCTGTCTTGGTGTGAAAGCTGTTTTTTCTCAAAGAATGATGCAGATCAGCCCGCCGGAACCCTCGTTGATAATGCGCTGGAGGGTCTCCCGCAGCTTGGTGCGGGCATCCTCAGGCATACGGTTGATCTTGGAGTTCAGGTCCTCGTTCACCAGCTCGTGGAGGGATTTTCCAAAGATGTTGGCCTCCCAGATGCGGCTGGAGTCCCCTTCGTACTCCTGGAGGAGGTAGTTTATCATGTCCTCGCTCTGCTTCTCTCCTCCCACAATGGGGGACACCTCGGTCTCAATGTCGGCGCGGATCATGTGGATGGAGGGGGCGCTGGCCTTCAGCCGCACGCCGTACCGGCCGCCCTGCTTCATGATTTCCGGCTCCTCCAGCACCAGGGAGTCGATGGGGGGCACCACAATGCCGTAGCCCGTCTCCTCCACCTGCTGGAGGGCGTCGGCCACCTTGTCGTAGGCCTT
>CATKHE010000183.1 GCA_949747935.1 uncultured Eubacteriales bacterium | reverse complement strand
TCTGGAGCGAGTGACGAGGCTCGAACTCGCTACCTCCACCTTGGCAAGGTGGCGCTCTACCAGATGAGCTACACTCGCAACAACAGTGGCTATTATAGCCTCATCTGAGCCAAAAGTCAACCCCTATTTTTCGAAATTTGGAAATTTTTTTACACAGCCGCCTCACTCAAAATCCCTTCCAGCAGGCCCTGATGGACAGGGCGCAGGTTCTGGATCTGACACAGGTCCGCCGGACGTAGCAGAGTGGGAGGCTTTGGCAGCTCCACCGCGCCGCAGCTCTCCAGTAGCCCCGCCACAAACTGGGAACAGAAATAGTGATGCCGCCGCTGGAAAGACAGATGGAACCAGCAGGCAAGCACTCCCAGCACACTATAGTGATACTCCTCCCGCTGAGCATACATGGAGCGCAGCTGATCCCGCAGACGCAGGTATGTCTCCTCGCTGACTGTCAGCTCATACAGGCAGCATGGAACGGTGGGACGGTATACTGTGACCTGCTCCTCCACCAGCCCGGCAGGCAGCGCCAGATATCGGTATTTTCGGGCGAAGCTGTAAAAAGGGCCGTCTGGGCCGTCCAGGCCGATGGAGGCGTGAGTGTAGCTGTCACGGGTGGCAAAGTGGATCAGCCGGGAGAACCAGGTCCCCGACCGGGTGAGCAGTATGTAGATCATGCGTTCCGGCATGGAATGCGCCTCCTTTGATCTGAGTTTGCTGTTGTATCAATGCTAGCACGGAAATTCTAAAATGACTTGAAGGAAAGATTAAGATTTTCTAAAATATAGAGACAAAATAGTAAACCAGCAAAAATTATAGTTGACAAATGAAAAAATGAATTGTATACTATGGAGGAAAACGGCTTACAATTAAAAGGGAGCGGATCAAATGATGGAAACGAGAGCAAAAAGCAAGATTTATGTCCTGACAATGACTGCGGTGATGGCGGCAGTCATCGCGGCGGTGGCCCCCTTCTCCATTCCGGCGGGTGAGGTATCCTTTACCCTTTGTACCTTTGTGCTCTACCTGACGCCCTATATCCTGGGCTGGAAGGGGGCGGCAACGGCCACTTTGGTTTACATCCTGGTGGGAATGGTGGGTATGCCGGTGTTCAGCGGCTTTAAGGCGGGGCTGAGCGTGCTGGCCGGACCCACCGGAGGCTATATTCTGGGCTATATCCCCATGGTGGTTCTGACCGGGCTGGTGGTCAAGATATTTCCGAAGAACCGGGCGTTCCAGCTGGGAGGCATGATCCTGGCCACCGCAGTCCTCTATACGTTTGGGACTGTTATGTTCTGTGTCCAGACCGGCGCTTCGGTGGACAAGGCCCTTTGGGTCTGTGTTATCCCCTTTATCCCCTTTGACCTGGGAAAAATGGTGGCGGCGACCGCACTGGGTCCCGTTCTGCGGGAACGGCTGGTAAAGGCCAACATCCATCCGGAGGGCTGAGCCGTGCTCTCTCCCCGCTGTCTCAGATATATTCTGGGACAGCGGGATTTTTTCTTGCTTTCCGGGAAAATAAGCCATATAATAAAAAAGAAATATTTTTTAGAAAGCGTGCGATAAAACATCCCTTTCGCACGTTCCCTATATGACAGGAGAAATGGATATGCTGGCTGTGCTGGGAGTTCAGACAATGGAAGAGGTCGGCCGGGGACGGGAACTGGACCAGCTCCTGCTCCGGGTGGGGCAGGGAGACCGGGAAGCCTTTGCCCAACTGTATGGCCTGACCCGGGGAGCGGTGTACGCGCTGGCGCTGTCTCTGCTCCGGGACGCCCACGAGGCCCAGGACCTATCTCAGGATGTCTTTGTCCGGGTGTGGGAGAGCGCCCCGTCCTACCGGCCCCAGGGTTCGCCCATGGCCTGGCTGCTCACCGTGGCCCGGAATCTGGCCCGGTCCCGCCTGCGGCAGAGCGGGCGGCTGACCGGCCTGGACGAGGAGGAATGGGATGCCCTTCCTGCCGACGCCCCAGCCGTTGCCCCGGAGGACCGGGTGGTCCTCCAAGACGCACTGGCTCGGCTGGGGGCGGAGGAACGGCAGATCGTCCTCCTCCACGCCGTCACCGGCCTGAAGCACCGGGAGATCGCCCAGCTGCTGGAGCTGCCTCTGTCCACTGTCCTGTCCAAATACCACCGCGGGCTGAAAAAGATGAAGGCCCTGATGAAAGGAGAGAGCGACCGATGACCGACCGGGAACTGGAACGGAAGCTGGCGGATGCCGTCACATACGCCGCCCCCGACGATTTGGACGCCATTCTCTCCCGCTGCGGTGCGCAAAACGGGAGTGTGATGGAATTGAAAGAGCTGAGATCCAATGAAAACACGAAAATTGCCCAGGTGAAGCCCAGGAAAACTCTACGTCCCTGGCTGGCCGCCGCTTGTGCGGCGCTGGTGCTGCTGGGAGCCGGCGGCGGCGGGCTGGTGTACAGCCAGAGCTATGCCGTAGCCTCGGTGGTATCGCTGGACGTGAACCCCAGCATTGAGCTGACCGTCAACCGTGGAGGACGGGTGATCTCCTGCAGCGCCCTCAACGAGGAGGCCGCTGCGGTGCTGTTCAGTATGAACGGCGGCAAGGATCTGAAGGGCACCAAGCTGGACGTGGCGGTGAACGCCATCGTGGGCGCTCTGGTGCAGGCGGGCTATATGGACAGCATCTCCTCCGCCATCCTCATTTCGGTGGAGGACAGCGACCAGGAGCGGGCCCAGCGGCTCCAGGCGGAGCTGGTGGCCTCGGTGGACGGGGTACTTCAGACCCAGGCCCCCGGCACCTCGGTGCTCAGCCAGGTGCTCACGATGGATGCCGGGACAAAGCCCGCGGTCTATGGTGAGGGGCTCTCCTTGGGTAAGGCTGCTCTGGTGGATAAGGTGCTGGCTATGAACGGCGCAGGTGAGAAGGCTTTTGACCAGCTGGCCGCACTCTCCGTGGAGGAGCTGAACGACCTGCTGGAGGCGGGAGAGAAGCGCATCCCCATTGGCAAGAGCGCCGCGGCCACAGCCGCGGAGACCTATGCCGGTACGCTGGCTCTGGATTCGGTAATCACCGATGTGGACCCGGAGCTGGACGAAAATCCTCCCCACTACGAAGTGAAGGTGAAAACCGCCTGGGGCGAGTTTGAGTATATGGTAGACGCCTTTACCGGCGAGGTGCTCAGCGGACAAAAGAACCTTTTGAATACCACTGGCCCCAACAGTCAGGGCACAGCCGGCACGATGCTCACTGATACCCAGGCCTTTAACGTTGCTGCGGAGCATTTTGGCGCACAGTATCCTGCTCTGAGCGGCAATAATATTCTGAATATCCTTACGAAATTGGACTGGGAAAACGGCCGGCAGGTTTATGATGTGGATTTTATTGTCAGCGGCTACGAGTTTGAATATGAAGTCGATGCCTACACCGGCGCGGTGCTGAAGTGGGACACCGACTACAGAACTTCTCCTGTGGTCTCTGACCCGGCCCCCACTACCCCCACTACCCCCACTACCCCCACTACCCCCAATACTGGCAGTCAAACGCCTGGCACCTCCACTGTCCCTGGCACATCGTCTGGTGCAGCCAGTTCCTCCAGCCAGGATGTAGGACAGGAAGCCGCCAAGCAGTCCGCGCTGCGCCACGCCGGACTGTCCGCAAGCGACGTTACCGACTGGAAGATCGAGCGGGAGTGGGACGACGGCCGGCTGGAATATGACATTGAGTTCTGGTGCGGGACGTCGGAATACGACTATACCATCGACGGGCACTCCTGTTCGGTACTGAAACACGAGGTGGA